>NZ_SGPH01000069.1:0-548 GCF_004208915.1 Pseudoalteromonas sp. CO342X | reverse complement strand
AAAACTGATGCAAATGATGTCCTCGCTATTGCCAGTGCAAGCCAAGCATATAACGTGAAGCCCTGTAAAATCATGACGGTTGAAGAGCAAACGTTGCAGTCATTGAGCCAAGCGAGAACCTTAGTAGATAAACAAAAGACCCAGCTTTCAAATCAAATACGTTGCTTGCTATTAGAGTTTGGTGTTGTCATTAATCAAGGCGATGCAGCGTTAACACAAGCGGTTCCAGATATTTTAGAAGATGCTGAAAATGCGCTACCTATCGCATTAAAACAAGCACTCGCGGTGAGTTACGAGCTATATAAAACACAATGTGCCGCTAAAGCACAACTACATAAACAAGTTGAAGCGATAACCAAGCAAAATGACAGTTGCCAGCGTTTAATGGCATTAGAAGGCGTTGGCCCAATTACCGCGATAGAACTGCTATCCTTTTTAGGCAATACTTCACAATTTAGTGATGCCAGAGGAGCGGCGGCATGTGCAGGTGTTACACCGACCCAGCACTCATCAGGCGGAAAAGCCAAGATAGGTCATATCCCCAAAAG
>NZ_SGPH01000068.1:0-578 GCF_004208915.1 Pseudoalteromonas sp. CO342X | reverse complement strand
TTATCAATAAAGCGCTCAGCATTGAGTTCAGGGCGGTTTAAGTAACCACGGGCAACCCCAAGGCCTGAAATATATAACTCACCCGGCGCACCAATGGGCATGGGCTGCAGCGACTCAGATAATACATGAAGATTAACGTTAGGGTAGGCTTTACCTATGCCTTGATGAAGGCGTGGATAGGCCTGTGCTAGCATCGCACCGACTGTGGCTTCCGTTGGGCCATATTCATCGAAAATAGCGTTTACATGGTCGCTTAATGCGGCAATGGCCTGCTCAGTCAGTGCCTCACCACCGAGCATTAGGGCATCAACTTGTGCATCGCTGCCAGGCAATAGCGCCATGGCAAGACTCGGTGTGGTTTTCACAAAGCCAACGTTCGCGGTATTTAGATGAGCTCTAAAGGCGGCGGCATCAAGAATATCGCCTTCATAAACACACACCGTTTGTCCAGCAAGGAGCGGGCATAAGGTGGTGGTCACCGACAAGTCAAAACAGTAATTAGAAGAAAAGTCGATATTACGATACTTGTCACCTAACTGGCTGGTTAAGGCGTGAAGATAGTAAAGCACATTGTGCTG
>NZ_SGPH01000066.1:0-658 GCF_004208915.1 Pseudoalteromonas sp. CO342X | reverse complement strand
ATAATCTGTCGGTATCATCTGTGGGATTATGCGCTGAGCATCTGGCGTATGTGATATATACCTCAGGCTCTACCGGGAAACCCAAGGGGGTTATGGTCGAGCACAGAAACACTGCAGCTCTATTGGCCTGGGCGTTGGATTTTTATAGCCGAGAAACCTTAGGGTGCGTGCTGGCTTCAACTTCCATGTGCTTCGATCTGTCGATTTTTGAAATATTTGCACCTCTGGCCGCCGGAGGTTCGGTTTTGATAGTTAAGAATATTCTTAACTTCTTTGAGACAGATGCCCTAGACAAGGTTACTTTAGTCAACACGGTGCCTTCGGCGGCTAAGGTTTTACTTTCTGGGAAAAAGCTGCCAGTAAAATTAAAAACGATAAATCTGGCGGGAGAAGCATTAAAGCAAGACTTGGTTGACAGCCTATATCAGGCTGGTTTTAGCTCTGTGTATGACCTATACGGGCCATCAGAAGATACCACCTATTCCACCTATAAATTGCGAACAGCTAAGGGGCGGGCGAGCATAGGCACGGGAATAGCCAATACCCAGCTTTATGTGTTAACGCAATCAGGTCAGCTAGCTCCAAAAGGGGTGAGTGGGGAACTATACATAGGCGGAGCGGGATTAACTCGGGGTTATCTGAACCGGCCAGAACTGAA
>NZ_SGPH01000013.1:0-298910 GCF_004208915.1 Pseudoalteromonas sp. CO342X | reverse complement strand
AAGTGGTGGGTCATGATGGACTCGAACCATCGACCAATGGATTAAAAGTCCACTGCTCTACCAACTGAGCTAATGACCCGCTCAAAATCGAATTCTCAAGCTTGTAAAGTGGTGGGTCATGATGGACTCGAACCATCGACCAATGGATTAAAAGTCCACTGCTCTACCAACTGAGCTAATGACCCACTTAACGCAGCAGTTTTTTGTTACCAATCGCCTGCTGCGGGCGCTTATAATACTTATTTAAATTTTGAGTGCAACTGAAATAGCTAGTTTTTTTCACTTTTTATGACTAAGCGCCTAATTTTAAGGCACTCAGCTCAAAAAGTGATAATTACATCTTCGCTAAACGCTCTGTTGCCAATTTTGCAGGAGTCGTACTTGGATACTCTTTAATCAATTTATTAAGGAGTGTCTTCGCTTCAGCAGCTTGTCCCTGTTTATGTAAAATAGTACCCAGCTTTAACATCGCTTCTGGACGTTTATTCGATTCAGGGAAATTATCAACAACGGTTGCAAAATGAGACTTAGCTTTACCATCGTCAGATTTTATTAAGAATAGCTGACCTAACCAGTAATGCGCGTTCGGCACATATACTGAGTTTGGATACTGCTGCAAGAAACTTTGAAACTCAGGGATCGCCGCGTCGTAGCGCTTATCCTTCATTATCATGTTTACAGTACGGTCGTACGCTTCATTCTCAGACAGATTACTGCTGAATGCTTGCTCTGGCGTAACATCAGGCGTTACCGCAGCTGCGGTGGATTGTGACTGGTCATAAGCTTGGCTAACGCGATTTTCAATCTCTTGATATAACTCACGTTGACGTTGTAGCACTTTTTCAAGCTTATAGCTCTGCTCTTCTGTCACACCACGCACTTGGCTTACTTCTTCTTGCAAAAGATTAAGCTGTTGCTGTAACTCAGCCTGTAGCAAATTGCGGGTTCTCATCATACTCTCAAGTTGAGAGACACGTTCTTCTAGTGTTTGATTTGAATTTGCAGCTTCTGAAACAGGAGCGGGAGCAGCCCAAACTTGGGCGCTCCCGCTCATGAGTAAGAATGCTGCCAAAATAGTATTCGGCTTCATAATAACTCTTTCTTAGTACACTAATACCGCGCGACGGTTCTTAGCGAACGCTTCTTCTGTACGTGACTTAATCATTGGTTTTTCTTCACCATAGCTCACTACAGAGATTTGGCTGTCAGAAACACCAAGGCTTTGAAGGTATTTAGCAACTGATTTACCACGGCTCTCACCTAGTGCGATGTTGTACTCTGGCGTACCACGCTCATCAGCGTGACCTTCAACAAGTACTTTCACGCTTGGGTTTTTCACTAGGAAATCAGCGTGCGCTTGAAGTAGTTCAGCATATTTGCTCTGAATAGTAGATTTATCGAAATCGAAGTAAACGATCTGTTCTTGACGTAGGGCTTCATATTTCTCACGTAGTTTTTCTTCCGCAGATTTCTCGCGAGACATAGTGTTTACATCAACAGTGTTGTCTTGTGTGGTTGCCGCTTGGTTGCTTTCGCTAGCCGCGCCCTCATCAACACTTGAAGATGAGCTACATGCTGCAAGTGTCATCACTGGCAACGCGACCATTAAGGCTTTTAGAGTTTTGTTAAGTTGCATCGAGTATATTCCTATATCTTTATAAATCTAACCAGCAAAATTACTGTAAAAACGGCGACCAGGCTGGTGCCTTAACTTGACCGTCCAAGACAGGTAACCTTGCCTTGAAACGACCATCCATAGACACCAATGCCAATACCTGCTTATTATTGTGCAAGGTGCTGTATATTATCATCGAACCATTTGGTGCAATACTCGGAGACTCATCTAGTCTCGTACGAGTTAGCACTTGAAACAGCCCGGAATCTAATTCTTTTTTCGCAATGTGGTAACGGCCCAGCGTACGGTTAACCATAATCAGACGCTTTCCATCTGGCGTGATCGAACCTGCTAAGTTCATGTCGCCGTCGAACGTAACTCGCTTAGACCTACCAGTTTTTAAATTTAACTTATAAATCTGAGCATTACCACCCCTTTCAGATGTATACACAATTTCTTGACCGTTTGGATGCCAAGAAGGCTCAGTATCTATACTACGATGACGAGTTAAGCGTGTTTCTTGACGAGTTTTCAGGTCAATTAGATATACTTCTGTCGCTCCACCTGCATCCTTAGAGAGTACTGCAAGTAATTTAGTTCCATCAGGAGAAAACTGTGGTGCGCCATTGATACCTGGGTGACTTGTGACAAGTTCGCGTTTTCCAGTGTAAATGTCTTGAATGTAGATTTGCGATTGGCGATTTTCAAAAGTCACGTACGCAAGTTTGTTTGCATCTGGCGACCATGCAGGAGACATTAACGGCTCTTTGGAGCGCAATAACACCTGCTCGTTGTAACCGTCATAATCGGCAACAACTAACTGGTATGGCTTATCTTGGCCGTCACGTACGATGACGTAGGCAATCTTAGTTCTAAATGCGCCTCTTTCACCTGTTAAGGCTTCATATACTACGTCGCTAATTTGGTGCGCATAGTTTCTAAAGCCAGTACTGCTGACAATACTTTGGCGTCCTTCAAGCACATGGTCGTCGCTTTGCATTAAGCGACCATTTGACATAATGCGAGTTTCACCACCGGTAAGCTGTGCTCTGATCACGTCAATCAGTTCATACTTTACCAAGTAGCGTCCAGCAGATTGCTGGGTCACGGTGCCTACAACTACCGCTTCAACCCCCGCATCAACCCATGCAGCGTAGTCGATTTCCGAGTCAGTGGTTGGTAATTGAGGCATGTCAGCCTCGGCAACAGGCTTAAATTTACCGCTGCGCATCAAGTCTGCAGAAATAACGTCACTTAAACTCGACGGCATTTCACCAGTGCCATTATATTTAAATGGTACAATTGCGATGGGTCTGGCACTGTCTACCCCTTCTGTTATCACAATTTCAAGTGCGGCTTGCGCAAACTGTGATACACCCAGAGTAAAAACCAGCAATAAGGTTGTGAACTTCTTTAGCATGTTCGTCCTTTAAAAATTTGGTTTAATTGTTAAATTGATATTCTTAAGCTGCTCAAACACGTCTTTATCTTTAGAAACAGGTAAAGTATCAGCCATTTTCACAGCACGGATAGCAGCTTCACAAACTAGCTTGTCGCCACCCAATGACTCTACATGAGTCACAAGGCCGTTAAAGGCGAGACGAATGTTTACTCGGCATTGTTTACCTTTCATCGTTTCATCGATAAGCAAGTTAGCTTGAATGCGTTGCATGATAAGTGCTTTAAACTTATCCACTTCACTCAATACTTGCTGTTGACGGATCTTCGCTCTTGCTGCCTGCTCTTTCGCAAGCTGGTCACGCAGCATTTGTTCTTCAAGTGCCTTTTGACGTTGACGCTCGGCTTCTTCCGCTTTTCGTTTTTCCTCAGCTTCGCGACGTTTCCTCGCCTCTTCAGCTTTTCTTAAGCGATCTTCCTCAGCTTGACGCTGGGCTGCAGCCTTTTTAGCAGCTTCTTCCGCGGCGGCTTTTTCAGCTCTCGCTTTATCAGCCTGCTCACGTTGTTTTTTCTCAATTTCGCGAGCGCGTTTGGCTTGCGCCTCAGCTTGGCGAGTCTCTTCCAACTTAGCTTGACGCTCTTGCTCCAGCTTTTTAATGCGCCGTGCTTCGGCTTCGCGGTCTTTTCTGGCTTGCTGCGCACGCTGTTCAAGATCGCGAATACGGCGATCTTCAGCAGCTTGCTTTTCTTCTTCACGCTTTTTTAAATCCGCAATCTTTTTCTCAACTGCTTGCTGATCAACCGACACCGCAGAAACCGCCCTTTCAGGCTTTTGATCTTTTTGCTGTGGATTTAAGGTGACTTCCATCACAGTAGGTGTATCAACTTGAAAATTTGCCGTAGCAAATAGCAGACCGCCAATTGCGCCATGAAGCAATACTGACTTAACTACGCTGCTAGATA
Source organism: Pseudoalteromonas sp. CO342X (assembly GCF_004208915.1). Taxonomy (NCBI): domain Bacteria; kingdom Pseudomonadati; phylum Pseudomonadota; class Gammaproteobacteria; order Alteromonadales; family Pseudoalteromonadaceae; genus Pseudoalteromonas; species Pseudoalteromonas sp. CO342X. The sequence goes on along the minus strand of NZ_SGPH01000013.1, from coordinate 294,934 downwards.
ATGAACTCATTACTCATCCTCAAATGATTTAGTCATTAGGCCAACAGAAGGAACACCCGCTTTTTTCAAGAAGTCCATTAAATAAAGTACTTCTTGATACGACACTCTGCCTGAACCTTTAATCATTACAGGGGTATCTGGATTTTGTTCTAACTTAAGTTTAATCACCGCAGCTACTTCTACTGCATCCATTGGTGCTTCAGGGTCCGTACCAACAGTCACAAAATAGCGACCTTCAGCATCAATGGTGGCAATAATCGGTGGCGAGTCTTTGGTTTCAACCAATTCAGACTCTTCCATCTGGGGTAAGTCTACTTTTACGCCGTGTTGGATAAGTGGAGCCGTTGCCATAAAGATGATCAACAGCACCAACATAACATCAATATAAGGAACGACGTTGATCTCCGCGACGGGACGACGTTTCTTACGCTGATACATTTTGTTTTGCCTCTACTTGTGTTGCAGCCTGACGATAAAGGATATTAGCGAACTCTTCCATAAAGTTAATGTACTGAGTTTCTAGCTTTTCTACATTTTTAGCAAATCGGTTATACGCCATAACCGCTGGAATTGCCGCAAACAGACCCATGGCTGTTGCAATCAACGCCTCAGCAATACCTGGTGCAACCATTTGCAGCGTCGCTTGTTTCACTTCGCCAAGCGCGATGAAAGCATTCATGATCCCCCAAACGGTGCCAAATAGACCGATGTAAGGACTGATAGAGCCAACTGTTGCTAAAAAAGAAAGGCTTGATTCTAACTTTTCAATCTCACGAGAAAGCGCGACACGCATTGAACGGTGAGTACCTTCAACAACAATTGAAGGAGATTGGATATTGCCTTTTTTATGCTTTGCAAACTCTTTAAAGCCGGATACAAATAGCGCTTCTAGTCCTGACGCGCTACCAGTCCTTGCAGCTATTTCATTATAGAGTTTGCTAAGATCCATACCGGACCAAAATTTTTGCTCGAAATTCTTTGATTGGCTTTGGGCTTGAGAAATGACAGTTTTACGTTGAAAAATAATTGCCCAAGAAGCAATAGACAATCCCACCAGGGTCAACATAACAAGTTGTACCAAAAAGCTGGCTTTTAAAATTAGATCGACAAAATTTAGTCCCGATTCCACGTTATTATACTCCCAAAAGTGTTTCGGCAATGGTAGCCATTTATATTCTTGCTCTCTACCGAGCAATATCTAGAGATAGACTAGATTTACTACCAAAAGGTTCAGCTAGTTTAACCACACTACAAATACCTTACAATCTCAATACTGCGAATTCATTGTATTTGACGATAAATAGAGCAAAACAGTGTAACTCCCTTTGCTTTACCCAAACTTAAGCAAATTCGACAATCTCCATCACAGCTTCTAAATATGGCCCAAAACTGCATAAAATAGGAGTTTTATGCACAAATAGAGAATAAAACCTCAAAAAACAGATTGGTCTTACCAATTAACAACAGATTATCTAATATTTACACTTTGCGCATTTAACATACAAAACCATATTTTACATAAACTTACATGAATACTTCACCACATTTAAGCTCACTTTTTAACCTTAACAAAAACTTTGATATTAGTTTTTTTTATCTGAAAAAAGAATTTTTCTAGTTTGATGAAAAATCAAAACCTCTTTAATATACACCCTGTACTGAGCGAGCAGCTGAAGTTTCAGCAAAGCACAGTTACTTGCAATAGGATTCTGATTTTTCGTATTGCTTAGATGACGCATTTTGTGGATAAAACCCAAAGTAACTCATCTTGTTCCCTGGATTACTTCCTTCAACTTGTTGTTTTGCCCGCATTATTTGCGGGCTTTTTTTTGCCTGAAATTTGGTGCGAGCTCCTTATTACGCTCCACGTTTTCTTTAACACTCGGTCATTTTGCGGTTTTTATTTAGCGCTTGGTTTAAAGGACGAGACAATCTACAAATAGTTTAAGCAACGTATAGCCCACACAGGTCGAGATAAATTTACCTGAGGTTTAGCAGTTAGCGCTAAAACTGGCTGCTAGAAAGGCATTAATTATCCGAAGCTCAGGTAAATTACTTCAGCAGTGATGGATCTTGCCTGAATTTAGCTGACACAAAATAATGGATTTGTGCAAACGCGATTTGCAATAAGTGAGTGTAGAAATGAAATAGCCGAGTGAATACTCGGCTATTATGAAGAATAAAGCTGTTCGTTACCCAACTTAGATCATTCTGGCTTGCTTAGCTCAAAATGCATATAGGCTTTGTCAGAGACAATACGTCCTCTTGGCGTGCGTTGAATAAAGCCTTGTTGGATCAAAAATGGTTCTATCACATCTTCGATGGTTTCTTTTTCTTCTCCAATTGCCGCAGCAAGGTTATCCAGACCAACCGGGCCACCGGTAAACTTTTCAATGATTGCTAGCAGATATTTGCGGTCCATATAATCGAAGCCACATTTATCAACATCGACCATATCCAGCGCTAAGTGCGCAATCTCTTCAGTGATAGAGCCATCGCCCTTCACTTCAGCAAAGTCTCTTACCCTGCGTAGTAAACGATTTGCTATTCGTGGTGTACCGCGCGCTCGACGCGCCACTTCAGTTGCGCCCGACTCGCTGATCTCTAGATTTAAATGATACGCTGAGCGAGTCACAATCGAAGACAAGTCCGCAACCGAGTAAAACTCCAAGCGCTGCACAATACCAAAACGGTCTCTTAATGGTGAGGTTAATGAGCCGGCACGTGTCGTTGCGCCAACCAAAGTAAAAGGCGGTAAATCCAGTTTAATCGAGCGTGCAGCTGGGCCTTCACCAATCATGATGTCTAATTGGTAGTCTTCCATAGCAGGATAGAGAATTTCTTCCACCTGAGGGCTTAAACGATGGATCTCATCAATAAATAACACATCCCCTTCTTCAAGGTTAGTGAGTAATGCGGCTAAATCCCCTGCTTTTTCAAGCACAGGTCCTGAGGTAGTTTTAATATTAACCTCAAGCTCGTTTGCGACAATGTTTGCAAGCGTGGTTTTACCTAAACCTGGCGGACCAAATATCAGCAAGTGATCTAAGGCTTCCTGTCTTGAACGTGCCGCCGCAATAAAAATTTCCATTTGCTTTTTGACATGTGGCTGACCAGTATAATCATTTAGTAATTTAGGTCTAATCGCCCTATCAACTAAATCTTCATTACCTTGGATCTCAGGTTCAATTAATCTATCTGCTTCAATCATAGTTACATCATCGATTTAAGAGCGTCTTTAATGATGCTCTCGGTCGTCATGCCTTCTCTGTTTACGGCTTTTACCGCTTTTTGTGCTTGAACTTGTTTATACCCTAATGCCATTAAGGCTGCAATCGCTTCATCTGCTGGGGTATCACTTACCGTCGGATGCTCTTGCGGCGCAAGTACAGCGGCATCGCTAAACGGTGTGAGTAAGTCATTGCCAAAGTCTTTTAGCTTATCTTTCATTTCAAGCACTAGGCGCTCAGCGGTCTTTTTACCAACTCCTGGGATCTTAACCAAAGTCGTTGCATCGCCATGATTCACGCAGCTAACAAATTGCTCTGCCGACATGCCCGACAAAATTGCAAGTCCGAGCTTTGGACCGACTCCGTTTGCTTTAATTAACGTGCGAAACAATGCACGTGCTATCTTGGTATTAAAACCAAACAGTAACTGCGCATCTTCACGCACTACAAAGTGAGTAAATACTGAAACCGGCTCGCCCACGCTCGGTAATTCATAAAAACAGGTCATTGGCATTTGTACCTCATAACCTATACCTGCAACATCAATTAATATCTCTGGTGGCTGCTTTTCTAACAGTGTTCCGCTTAATTTTCCTATCATCGTTATCTCAACCTTCCTCTTACGGTTTTACGCGCTGCGCCTGCCATTTTTATTAAGTTTTGCCTTGAGTGCGCGTGACAAATCGCCACCGCCAACGCATCTGCTGCATCAGCTTGGGGTGTGCCTGGCAATTTTAATATGCGCTTTACCATTTCCTGTACTTGGGCTTTGTCTGCACCACCGGTACCCGCAACGGCTTGTTTAACTTGCCTTGCCGAATATTCACTCACAACCACTGACTGCATGGTCGCTGCAACAATGGCCGCACCTCGCGCTTGACCAAGTTTTAAGGCTGAGCTTGGATTATGCGCAACGAACACTTGCTCAATCGCAAAGTCGCTCGGCGAAAACTGCTCTATGAGCTGTGTGATCCCTTGATAGATCATTTTTAATCGAGTGGGAAAGTCATGTTCACCAACTTTAATGCAACCGCTCCCCAAATATTGGAACTTTGCACCTTGGTGAGCAATCACACCATAGCCTGTAAATCTTGACCCCGGATCAATTCCTAAAATGACAGCCAAACGCATCGTCTCTTGGTTTTTTGGTTATAATGCCAAAATACTGTATAGATTACCAGTTATAAGCTAGTTCATCTGATCAAAAAAGGCGACCTAAGTCGCCTCTTTTACATCAGGTTGACGAACTTACTCGCCTTCACCTTGCTCTGTTAACTGCTTTTCTATTGAGATAGCAAGCTCTTTTAGCGCATCTGGGTTTGCAGGGCTTGGCGCATCAGTCATCAAGCACGACGCTTGCGTCGTTTTCGGGAACGCAATAACGTCACGGATGTTGTCAGTGCCACACAGTAGCATCACCAAACGGTCAAGACCGAATGCCAAACCTGCGTGCGGAGGCGTGCCATACTTCAGAGCATCAAGTAAGAAACCAAACTTCTCTTGCTGCTCAGACTCTTCAATGCCTAGGATCCTGAACGCAGCCTGTTGCATTTCGTTGTTGTGAATACGAACCGAACCGCCACCGACTTCGTAGCCGTTAAGTACCATATCGTATGCATCAGAAAGTGTACCTGCTGGATTTGCTTCAAGGTCCGCAGCACTTACGCCTTTAGGCGCGGTAAACGGGTGGTGTACCGCGTGTAGGTTACCTTCGTCGTCTTCTTCGAACATCGGGAAGTCAACAACCCAAAGTGGTGCCCACTTAGTTAGATCTGTGATTTCTAAATCAAGACCAATCTTCAGACGTAGCGCGCCCATCGCTTCGTTTACAGTATTACGCTTGTCTGCGCCGAATAGAATAATGTCACCTGTGTTTGCGCCTGTGCGCTCAAGCAGTGCATTGATCACTTCTTCATTCAAGAACTTAGCGATTGGTGACTGTACGCCTTCGCTACCCGCATCACGGTCGTTCACTTTCATCCAAGCAAGGCCTTTCGCACCGTAAATACCTACAAACTTAGTATATTCATCGATTTGCTTACGTGAAAGTTGTGCGCCACCTGGTACTGATAGTACTGCAACACGACCTTTTTCGTCATTCGCTGGGCCACTTAGTACTTTAAATTCAACGTCTTTTACGATGTCTGCAACGTCGATAAGCTCAAGCGGGTTACGTAGGTCTGGTTTATCCGAACCATATTTGCTCATCGCTTCGCTGTATGGCATCACAGGGAACTCACCCAAATCAACGTCTAGGAAAGACTGCCACATTTCACGGATCATTTTTTCTGTCACGCCACGAACTTGGTCTGAGCTCATAAATGACGTTTCGATATCGATCTGAGTGAACTCTGGCTGGCGATCGGCACGTAAGTCTTCATCACGGAAACACTTTACGATTTGATAGTAGCGGTCAAAACCAGACATCATTAGTAGCTGCTTAAATAGCTGCGGCGACTGCGGTAGCGCATAGAAACTGCCTTTGTGGACACGACTTGGTACTAGATAGTCGCGTGCACCTTCAGGTGTCGCTTTAGTTAGTACTGGCGTTTCAATGTCTAAGAATGCATTTTCATCCAAGAAACGACGCACAAAGCTACTCGCTTTAGCACGCATCTTAATGCGATCGCTCATTTCTAGACGGCGTAGGTCTAAATAACGGTATTTAAGACGACGCTCTTCAGAGTTTTGCTGATTGAAGTCAAGCGGTAATGGTTCTGAACGGTTGATAATGGTTAAGCCAGTGCCTAAGATCTCAACTTCACCCGTTGCCATGTCTTTGTTTACTTGGCTTTCAGGGCGCGCACGGACAACACCTTTGATCTGAACACAGAACTCTTGGCGCAACGTATTCGCTTTATCCATTAAGCCTTCCACTTCAGGATCGAATACCACTTGCACAAGTCCTTCTCTATCTCTTAAATCGACAAAGATCAGGCCGCCAAGGTCACGACGTTTATTGATCCAACCGCATAGTTCTACTTCTTGATCAACGTGGCTTTTGTTTAAGTTTCCGCAATATATTGAGCGCATAGTTTTCCTGTCTCTCAGTTACACCAAGCGGTAACTGGCATTAATATGAAAAATTATCGGCGATTATATAAAAATACCCGACTTGATGTCATCCTTGATCCCGTTTTGTTTCTAAATTTCGTGAACTTTATTACACTGACACCACCATTTAAACGAAACAAGCTCAATTATGTTATACCTTGGCTGCCCACAGTGGAGTTCAGCTCACTGGAAAGGACGCTTTTTTACGACTCACTGCCAAAGCAATAGAATGCTCCAAGAATATGGGCAAATATTCAACTCTGTTGAAGGCAACACCAGCTTTTATGCTGATCCCAAACCTAACACCATTGAAAAGTGGCGAAATGATGTGCCTGAGCACTTTCGTTTCACCTTTAAAATTCCTAAGCGCTTTTCCCATGAAATGGCGCTGCAAAACTGTCAGCAAGGCATAAGCCATTGGTTGCAGCTATTTGAACCTATTTTCGACAAACTGGGGATGGTGATGCTACAGCTGCCTAAAGCATGCGGTCCAGAACATTTGCCAAAAATAATCGACTTTTGTTCATTATTACCTAAAGAGCTGCAACTAGGCATCGAGGTACGTCATTTAGGGTTTTTCGACAAGTCGGATAACGAACGACGTTTTAACCAATTTTTAATGGCAAATAGTTACAACCGCATCATGATGGACACACGACCTTTATTCAGCGAACCTGCAAACACCCAAGCGATCATTGATGCTCAACAAAAAAAGCCGAGAGTGCCATTACATGTGATAGCAACTAGTAACTCACCAATGATACGTTATGTTGGTTGTTCAGACTTAGAAGCCAATCGCGCCTTTTACCGCCCTTGGCTCGCCAAGATAAATCACTGGTTGGATGAAGGGAAAACACCCTATGTGTTTTTCCATACCGCGGATAATTATGATGCCCCCATACTAGCCAAGCAATTTATAAATGACCTACAAAGGAAGGACATCACATTGGGTTTATTCCCCGCTGAACAACAACCTCAACAAAATAGTTTTTTGTGAACTTTCACAATAGCTTGCAACCAAGTGTAAAATATACTAGCTTGTTCAGTGAATAGAAACACATACAAGCAACCCTGCTTATTTACAAAAAGGAAATTATAAATGATAAAATTAAACAAAAAGAAATTAAAAGCGCTTTCAGAAAACAAGCAAACATTACCTAACAACGCTACTCGAAAAATTGCTGGTGGAATATCTGGTGATCATGTTTGTTGTTTTTCAGAAGGCTGTCAAGACCAAATTGCTGTTGTACCTGCTGGTAACTAACTCATTGCGTAATAATGCCTTCTAAAAGTGGTGCAAGCGTGTCTCTTGCGCCACTTTTAACACTCAATACGTACATTTTTCAGTTAGCTATTTAGCACGACTTGGCTCAAATTCTTCGTAGTGAGGTAAGCTCGCATCGAGACCTTCCAAATTCGCTTTTCTGGTAACAAAGTTGTGAGGCATAGGTCGAACGACGATATCCGAGTCTGATATACCTAATCGTAATCTGAATTTGTCTGGTAAGTCGTCATTGGAACTAAACAGAGGTGATGCACAGTGCGCACAAAAATCACGTTTACGTCCAATTTAAAATACTTCATGTTTTCAGCCTCTTTTACCAAGTTCAATTCATAGGTATTTACAAATCCATTAGTCGCATATGCAGTAACGATAGGCTTACGACACAATGAACAGTGACAGTGGATAATATCGTTAATTTTACCGATAATTTGCAGCTCAACTTGGCCACATAAACAACCTGCCTGATACATCAAGCTCTTCTTGAAACTATTCGTGTTTGTTTTTTAATACATTATACTGCTCGACATGATTTGTTCTAGAAGTAACCACATGGGATTTCACTCGCTATTTTGTTCATTACCCAGACACCATTCAATCGTAAGTTGAACAACTTATTACCTCGGGGCAAATTAAATCGTACTCGAACGTAAGTATCCTCTCGGCCATCAATTACAAAACAAAAAAGCCTTATATGAGTTTCACCAATCAGCTAAAGCAAGCGCTTTAAGCGCTACTGGAAGTACTGGTTGTACATGAGCTTGCACATTTCCAAGAAAAGGATGTGCGACATTCCTAACAACCGACTTTTCAGCTAAATGTTGTCAACTTATGTATAACGATTGTGGGTCAACATCACTAACTGTTTAGCTCATAAGAAATAAAATCATGAACTTTCGTTTGTGTCTGAAATAAAAATAAAGATTAAATTTTTTGACCTTATACTCAACAATAAGATAACGCTATCGAGAGCTCAGCGATTAGCTGTTGTCACTATCAGAATAAAAATAAGTAAGGTACAATTTTCTTTATTCATCTTTCTAAGCTTAAAAACACAAAGAATGCCATCTTCAAAAGTAAAATTAGCTCCGTTAAAGTATCTATCGTCATACTCACTTGAAGTGCAAGATCAAGTCAGAACGATGATTGAGCAAGATACACTAGGTCAATTTTTACTTAAGAAGCACCCCAAAGTGCATGATATTAAAAACGATAAATTGCTTCGTGAATATGTCATAAATTTAAAGAACACTCACTTACGGAAGTCCTCTCCATTAAGTAAAGTTATTTACGATAAAAAAATCCATGCTGTAAATAACGCTCTGGGCTTGCATACATTTATTTCAAGAGTTCAGGGAAATAAGTTAAAGAGTAAAAATGAAATACGAATTAGTGATATTTTCAAAACAGCACCTGAGGTGTTTTTAGAGATGATTGTTGTTCATGAGTTAGCCCACATCAGAATAAAGCAACACGATAAGGCATTTTATCAATTGTGCCAGCATATGCTCCCTAACTACCATCAGCTAGAGTTTGAAATGCGTGTATACCTAACTCAACTAGAATTAAAAGGTCAAATTTACAAATAAAAATCAAATTTTGATATTTATTTGAATGAGTGTGATTACCAAGAACTAGATAAGTTTGACTGTCGCAAACTGAGGGTTATAACTACATAACGCTTATTACCTGAGCCGAATTTACGCCCAATTTAGCTCAATTTATAAACGTGATGGCTCACTTTAAAACTCTCATCCTTCATAAAGAATGCGCTACCAAACTCGACTCATCGAAAAGTTAAATAGCGGAGTACTCGATAGCTATTACTGAATCTCACTCTAGTACAACTGTTTAGCAAGCAGCCTTGATTCAAGCATATGGAGCCCCACTATCATCAACTTGAGCTAGAGTTACGGCTATTTATGCTGATGTGTGAAACGGAAGGCAACACCAATTACACTTAACTGAAGGGTAATTGGTGTTTTGAGAAATTAGCGTTTACAGCTTGGTGCAAAACCACCCGTACGCGCTTTGTTAGCGGTTGCTTGGGCCGTTGTCATGTTTGCTTGTAATTGCTTAATTCGATTTTCAGGCGCAGGGTGCGTCGACATAAATTCTGGTGGACGCTGTTCGCTCATTTTCGCCATATTTTGCCAAAGCGCAACCGAGCCTTCTGGATTAAAGCCAGCCTTAGCCATTAGGTCTAAGCCGATAACATCCGCTTCGCTTTCATGAGAGCGGCTAAATGGCAATGCCACACCATACTGCGCACCAAGACCTAATCCCTGCATAATGGCATTGCGATATTCGATATTATTCATTTCAAGCACCGCCGCACCTGCTTGCAGGCCAAACTGCAACACACTGTTTTGCGATACGCGCTCATTAGCGTGTTCAGCAATAACGTGCCCTACTTCATGACCCATCACCGCAGCAAGTTGATCTTGGTTTTCTGCAACTTTGAGAATCCCCGTATGAACCCCGATTTTACCGCCGGGTAGCGCAAATGCATTGGCAGAGTCATCTTCAAAGACCACGACTTCCCATTGCTGGTTTGCGTAGTTTGTTGGGAGTTGTGCTATCAAGGCATTTGCAATACACTTAACATAGCGATTGGTTTTAGCATCAGTATCGACTTTTTGCTCTTGCTTCATTTGTTCAAAGCTTGCAACACCCATTTGGTCCATTTGCTGCTCGGAATAGAGTGCTAACTGAGTGCGTCCGGTAGGCGATGTTTTGCAGCCAGCAAGCGTTGCTGCCACAGCTATCGCGAGAACCAGTTTTTTCATAACTTGTTCCTTTTCTTATTTTATAACTTAAGTTTCTCTAAGTTTACCGCAATTTCGTCACTTAACGAGACTAACTTAGTACAATATAAAAAATTTTTCATGAACTTCTGCTGATCAAAGCGCCGTCTTTTCGTTGCTCTACTCTAGTGCACCGAGTTCCATCTCCATATAAAGCGTCTCTGATTGGTGTATTTATTCTGCTTAACATTAATAAGGTAACAATACCAACCTATGAAGTCATCAACACTCCCAGCAATACTCTTGCCATTACTGGCTAGTATTGTCGCGATAACGCCTTTGGCTATCGACTTGTATCTCCCCGCGATGCTTGCGATTGCAGACAGCTTGAATAGCCCACTTGAGCAAGTACAGGTTTCTCTTAGTAGCTATTTAGCAGGTTATGCTGTCGGCATGATGGTGTTTGGCCCCCTTGCAGATAGATTCTCAAGACAGACGTTAGCTATTTGGGGCTTGGTCGGCTTTACCGCATCGTCAATTGGGCTTGCGCTAACGAATGACATCGATATGTTTTGCTTCTTACGGGTCGTTCAAGCATTTTGTGGTGCCGCAGCAACAGTCGTTGTACCAGGCGTGATCCGCTATTATTACAAAGAGCATACAGCCAAAGGGATGTCTTATGTTTCAATGATCATGATGATCGCGCCACTAATTGCTCCCTCACTTGGTGCGCTGATCTTGTTGTACTTTGATTGGCACGCCATTTTTTGGTTTTTAGCGGTTTATGCTGTACTCGTTATCATCGCATTACAGTTTTTCTGTATTGCAATTCCGACCAAAGCCGATGTACCGCTTAGCTTATCGTTTTTCTTAAAAAGCTATCGTATTGTGTTAACACAAAAGAAGGCCCGCTACGATATTCTTTCTTCGATGCTGGCATCATTCGCATTCTTTTGTTTTTTAACCTCAGTTTCATTTATTTATCTTGAGTATTATGGCGTGTCGGAGCAGCTGTTTGGAGTGTTATTCGCCATGAATGTGATTGCATTGATGCTCGGTAACTTTGCCAACACGCGTTTAGTGCCAAGGCTTGGTTCTAGGAGAATGCTCAATATCGGTCTTGCGATTGGTGTCGTCTGCTCCACGATCTTAGTCATACTCAGTAGCCAATCAGTCTCGGTTTGGGTGCTAGCTTCTGCCATTGCACCTTTGATGATGAGTTTGGGGATCATTGCCAGCAACGCTGATGCACTGATATTACTGAGTTTTGAACATCAAACCGGTACCGCTACCGCGGTGATAGGCACGCTACGATTTGGTAGTGGCGCTTTGGTCGGCCCTTTACTTGCACTCGCGGTTCCTGAGTCACCTTTGCCATTCTCAAGCTTTATGTTCGCTGCCATTGTGCTGACTATCGTCTGCCAATTGTTAAACAGGCGTTTTGAGAAAAGTGTCAACGCTACAGAAATCAAAGAATAATACACAAAAAGCCCCGACTTGCGGGGCTTGTCTCTAAAATCGTTATTAGATCATCTTAATTTAGTTCTTTATCTTTCCAGAACTTAGTGCCTTTTACTGTTGCTTGCAGTGCCAAGCCACTTTCAGTAAAGGTGTACACTGTAACATCGCCATAATAGGCTTCGCCTTCTACCGATGCACCTTTTTTAGCCGCTTTCGCCGCAGCATCTGCATTTCCGCCAAACGTCCAGCCTGAGGTCACAAACTTATTCATTGCTTCAGGAGTATGGAATACCATCACAATACGATAATCTTTTACACCTATACCAAGGCCTACACCACCTTCAGCCATATTCATATAAGTGTTACTTCCTACCGTATTATCATGTACGACACCGTAACCTGTTCCAGCTGCAACAAATAGCAGATTAATATTGGCATTAGAAAAAACAGCATAGCCAGGCGCTGCCGCAATTTGCGAACGCGTATCTGGCTTTTTGCTGTAAAGCTGAGTAAGTACATCGTTTTTCATATCTAGGATGGCACGTTGCTTTTCAACCTTGTCACCATCGCCCATTGAAGCACATGCACTAAGCATGACGGCCAAAAAGCCAGCCATTAAATGTTTAACGTTTACCATAGGTTTTTCCTTTCCTGCATTAATTGAAAATAACACTACCTATCATAGACGCTTAGTTTGAATGCTGGATTAATTTAGAGGTATGTTTCGAGTCTTGCCAAACCAGCGGCAAAGTTGCGCTTACCCGTACCTAAACGGAAGTGGCACTCACTCTCCAATAGAAATAACTTTGCGGGTAACAATAGCGTGTTCGAGGTCTCTGCAAATTGACGTGACCACTTTTCAGGATCCTTTACTGAATTAATCTTCAGCAATGACAACACACCGCCATGCGGCTCAACCCAAGTTACTTTTTGCGAGTATAAACTGACAAATTCACGCATCAATTGGACGTTGTTTGCAATGATTTTCGCATTATACGCTAAGATAGTTTCACTATGCAGTAATGCGGTCGTCGCCAATAAATCATCCACTTTACTGCCACAAATGCTTAAGTAGCTTTTACCAGCCAACAGCGCATCCGCTAGTGCTTTCGAACCGCAAATTGCCCACCCTACTCGGACGCCAGGCAAGCCCATGCTTTTGGATAATACACCTAACGTAATCGACCGCGGATAAGCCGAAAAGCGCCCACTTACTGCGCAGTCATCGCCATGGCTCTGTGCTGATACTTCATCACTTAAAATGTAAGCACCACACTGCTCTGCCAGTTGTTGTATTTGTCCAACTTCTTTGTCAGTCAAGCCTGTGCCCGTTGGATTATGAGGGGCATTGACGATAATGAGTTTGGTTTTTGCCGTCACTGCGTTTTTGAGTCTTTCTATATCAAACTGCCAGTTGTCCTCTTCTCGCAATGGCACCGTGTTGACGATAGCGCCAAACTGTTTGGGGAGTTTTGCAAGCGATGGGTAACTTGGTGTGCAGACCACCACCTCATCTTGTGGGTCTAGTAATTGCGCCATCGTAGTGAAAATAGCTTCTTGAGCACCGCTAAACGTCACGATTTGATTAAGATCCACACATGCAGTCGTCGGCAGATGATAAGCTTTAATCGCCGCTTTTAGCCCTTCACTACCAGCAATCGGATTATAACCCAGTGCAATATCTGGCATTTTGCCGCCACCAAGCTCAATAAGTTCACCAAGCGTGATGCCTTGAGCACAGGAATCACTCAAGTTGATATCGATGGGAGCAGCCAAGCTTTGACTAAACTTAATGTGATCGGGTAATACTAATTCCATTCTTTAACCTAAAAAATCATGCCAGCACTTTGGCTGGCATGGGTATCAACGACTATTTAAGACGCCATAGCGTAAGTTGGCATCGCTCTAGTTCAACTTTACGTGCGTTTTTGCTTGTGGCGGACATTACTTCATCTTCAGCCAACAGTTCAAAATCTCGTCCCAGTAAAATTTCTAAACCATCACGGCCCGTGACATTCTCACCACTGACCTTATAACCGCCCAACCAGTTTTGTGCTTGGGTTAGCGCCTTGTCCCACTGATAGGCTGAGCTTATCGCAAGGATCCCACCTGCATTCAAGCGCGATTTAATTTGGTTTAAAAAGGTTTTTGGTGAATATAAGTATTCCACAACACGGTGACACAAGATTAAGTCATACTCGGCGAATTGTGGTTTAAGGTTATGCCCATCCCCTTGGCAAAAATGAATACGCTCACTGAGTTCATTAAATCCCAATTGCGAGGTAGACACTTCGTGGAAGTCCACAATTTCACCTTCAATCTCGGTAGCAAAGCGTACTGGCGTGCCTTCTTTTAAGGCCAACGCGTGTTGAATATTGCGCGCAGTAAAATCAATGCCATCTACTTGAGCAAAGTGTTTGGCTAATTCAAAACTTGCACGACCGACCGAGCAACCCAAGTCCAGCGCTTTATTTGTATTACCTTGATAATGCACCATTAGCTGTGAAACAACACTTTGTAATGGGTTGCCAAAATGCATAACAGGCTTGCCGTAGTGGCTATGTAGCGCATTGGCGACGTCCGCATCCATTTCACACAAGTTGACCTTTTGCACTGGCACTTGTGGGCTCTCACTTTCGATGTATCTGAATCCGGCATGTTGGAAGAAGTGGCGTCTAAAGGCATAACGAGAATCTCGCACGGCTTCGTTGCCTGTAGAAATCCAAGAACCACCTTTTATCAGATTGTGTTTACCGTCAAAAGTGGGGGTCGAGAAATCATCGTATAATGGATGCACTTTAAAGCCGCTATATGCGTCGATCGGACTTTCCGTCCATTGCCAAACATTGCCGATGATGTCGAATAAACCTTCAGTTTCAAAACGGTTAACCGGACAGCTTGAAGCACATACCTCAAGGTTAATGTTTCCCGGCGCTTCACTCCATGTTGGCAAGTCAACATCGAGCTTATCGCGTAGTACTTGCCACTCTGCTTCTGTTGGTAAGCGTACAAAGTGCTCACTTTGCTCAGACTTCCAATTACAAAAAGCCTTAGCTTCAAGGTAATTAACCTCAACTGGCCAATTGAGTGGTAACGGGATTTCTTCGGCTAAGTTTCGTTGCCAAAAGCCTGTGTCTTTTTTTACCCAAAAGCGCGGCATGGTTGATTTAGTTGAAGCCAGCCAAGCTTGACCTTCAGCCGTCCAAAACTCAGGCTGCTTGTAGCCACCAGCTTCGACAAAGGTTAAAAACTCTTGGTTTGAGACCACATATTTACTGGCCTTGAATGGCGCCACTTTGACGTCTTGTACACCATATTCGTTATCCCAACCGTAGGTTTGATTCGACTCAGGTTTGCCAAGCCGAACATCACAACCGCTTACTGGGATTAGGTTGTTGTCAGGTGCATCACCGTACTCATCACACGCTTCCCAACCAGGTTGTAAAGCCAAGTCAGCCAGCGGCAGCATCCGCATAATTACAGAAGAGGTTTCTAAATGGATACGTTCGTGTTCAATACCCATCAAGACAACCCATGCAAGGCTATCTTGAGTGATTGGTAGAGTAATATCCATCTCGTCGATTAACCCGTTAATAAGTGCATTCACTTGCTGGCGATAAGCACGCACTTCTGGCACTGTTGGCCAATCGTAATTATTGCTATCAAGGTCGTCCCAAGACATTTCATCTACGCCAACTGCACAGGTAGATTCAATATGTGGATTAACGCGTTGAGTGATGTATTTCCCTAACATCAACTTATTAACGTAAAAACAAGCGGTATGACCGAAATAGAAAATGAGAGGATGCCGTAACCGCTCAGCCTTCACAAAATAGGCGTCGTCATTGTTGATATTGCTAAATAATGATTCGTACTGCTGCCAGCTATTGTTGAAGTATGCTTTGATCTCAGCGCGCTTTTTCTCTACATCGCCACCCGAAAGCCAGATTGGCTTTAATGTATTTGGTCTTTCCATACAATTATCTTCTTTAAACTTGCTACTTCGATACATACACCATTTCAATGCATGCAGCTTTTAAACTTTGCTCACTTTGCCACTTAATACCAATGGCATCTTGCTGTATACGTTTGATAATCTAGCTTAGACCACTGATATCAACTTTTTATGACCTTAACTTATTCACATTTAATTTTCACTGCCGACAGGGCGATTTTCGGAAAAAACTTCACTTGGCACATCTGGCATATGTGATAAAAATAAAAAGAGCGCAACTTAGGTCACGCTCTTTTGGCAGCGGGGCTGCATCACAATGAAATTTACGCGACAGCTGGCTCTATAGACTCAGCCGAGCTGGACTCCAATGTCAAAAACACCAACACCATGATATTGGCGATAAACCACAAGTCTTTAATCACAAATTGTCCCAAACCACCAAGCAAACTCATGTCGCTAAACGCACCGGCTGCGGTAAACAAAAAGCTTTGTGTCATAACAAATACCGCAAAACACCCAAGGCTTGCAACACCAATCAAGACTCGCTGTTTGAACCAAATGCCAATGCCGAGCAAGCCTGCCATCAAAATGTCATAGACGCCTATCACGTTTGAGGCTTCTTGCACAGTAAACAACTCATACATCCAAGACATAAACGGTGAAGTTTCCACTAGCGGCACGATTGCCTTTGCCTCAAGTTCAAGAAATTTCATTCCACCAATCCAGACTAAAACCAATGCCACGGGGAAATAGTTCGCCCACACTAGCGCTCGCGTATTGATATGATGACGGCAGTAGAGAAATAGTGCGATGGGTACTAACGCAAAATACTTGATGACCCCTTGACCAGAACCAATAACGGGAAAGCCGCCATGGGCTGCTATCCAGCGATTTTCGGCAAACAACGTCAACAAAGTAAATAAACTAATGATGGCGATTAAGGCAAGCGGCCACGCCGCAGGAATAATCTTACATTGCTGTAAAATGACTAGACCCGCGGCAACCATTAACGCAAAGCCAAATACAATACCAAGTGTGGCAACAGGCACCCACTCTGTTAACCCGTAAAAGCTAAAGGTGCCTGAAATAGTACTTGGCCCAGCGCCAAACAAAAATGAAATGCCAAGCAGTAATAAGCTCACTGCTAACACGCCTGAAATAGAATAATCGATAGTTCTGAACGACATATCTAACCTCTTAATATGCTATTGTCTATAAGACCCGAGGTTTGAGAAAGTTCATTCAGTGTTTGTGAAGTTTATACCCATTGCAAGCTGTGTTGAGTCGTTAGGTCGACAGCACAGTTCAACGCCAGTGCGCCGCAAAGTCAATGAGTCGCGTTAATATTGGGCTTTGAAATTTATCTTTACGCGTCACCAGCCAAAACTGCCTCGGTGCGGCTTTTAAACCTGAAAGCGCCTGAATTCGTTGCTGTGCTATGGCATGTTCAGCGGAGTATTTTGAGATACACGCTACACCGAGCCCTGCCGCAACACCATTTATAATCGCCTCGGTGGAATTTAACTCAAACGCGGTTCGCCACGACGTAAGCTGCGCTGCAATATTCGCTAAGAAAAATTCTCGACTGCCGGAGCCTTGTTCCCGCAACAACCAACGAGATTGACTTTGTATCAGCGTTTGAAAGTCAGTTATCGCACAGTCCATTGCACTCACGATACACATTTCATCTTCAAACCAAGGCATGATGTCTAAATCTTCGCCTATCACTCGACCTTCAACAAAACCAATATCTAATTCGTAATCACGAAGCATGGCACACACCTTCGCCGTATTGGTGATAAACAACTGCTGCTGCGTATGCCCTGTTTGCTGCTGAAAAGCCGCTAACATGGGAGGCAACAAATGATTGCCTAAGGTATCGCTGGCACCAATTTTAATTTCGCCATATAGCCTCTCGCTTTCTTTAAATAAGGACTCTAAGAAGCGACATCTATCAAGCACTTGATGCGCATGCGGTAGTAATAACTCTCCGGCAGGATTTATCATTAATCGATTATTTACACGATCGAATAATGGTTGTTCGAGGTGACGCTCCAACTCCGCTAGTGCCATGCTAACAGCTGCCTTAGTTAAACATAGCTTATCCGCTGCGGCCGTGATCGAACGCTCTTGCACGATTACCGTAAATACATTGAGTTGCTTAAGGGTTATCATTGACGTTAAGAATTACTGAACACTAATTTAAATATATTCAGATATTCTTAATTAAAGCGCAAGCGTATTATCCCTTCACCGAACAATTATTGTGAAATTACGCATGGCTACTCTTCTTTCTTATGGTAAAAAACTCACCGCCAATATCCCCACTCCTATGTCTGGTCTTGCTCTTGGGCTAGCTAGTTTAGGCTGGTGTATCAGTAACCTCTTTCCCGCATTTTTTGTGTTAAAACCTTTAAGTGCACTGCTGGCTGGCTTTATTTTATTGCTGTTAGTGCTTAAGTTTATTCATCAACCAGCTCTATTAAGAGCAGATCTCGCGCATCCAGTGGTTGGGAGTGTATTACCAACCAGCGCCATGACAATCATGGTGATTTCTCATAGCATCGCGGCCTATTCTCACCTTATTGCAACTGTGGTTTGGCTACTCGCCATTGCAGTTCATCTGGGTTTGCTAGCCAGCTTTGTGTATTTTCGCAGCCGCAATTTTGAGCTTAACCAGCTAGTGCCGAGTTGGTTTATTCCCCCTGTGGGGTTTGTCGTTGCCGATGTCACCTTTAACGGCATGGCAGCGTTGCAGCCTTTGGCGATGGGGCTTTGGTACTTGGGAGTGATATTTTATCTGCTGCTGCTACCGTTCATGATTTACCGTTTGTGTAGAGGCAGTGCCATACCACAGCAAACCCAGCCCACAATTGCAGTCATGGCAGCGCCTGCGAGTCTATGTTTAGCAGGATATTTAAGTGTCCACCCAATGCCAGCGGCTGGCGTGGTGTTTGCCCTACTGAGCATTGCTATTATTATGACCCTAGCAATATACCTTGCTTTTATTCAGCTTCTACGGCTGCCATTTAGTCCCGCTTTTGCAGCATATACCTTTCCATTAGTCATCGGCGTCACCGCCATTAGTAAGGTCGTCACTTGGCCCGGCAGCGAACACTTAAGCTTAGGCTGGTTAAGTGTGTTGCAGTACCTAGTTTGGTTTGAACTTGTTGTTGCGATCGCTGTAATTAGCCATGTTTGTATTCACTATACGCGATTCTTACTAAAAATAAGCACCGCCAATTCAGAGAGTTAAAGCTAATATTGCAATAATCTAAACACACACTATTTACTTAGCATGCTAACTAATCTAGAATACTTAGCATGCTAAGTAAATATATCTTAAGTTATGTCGTCACTTCCATTTCATGAAACGCTCGATCTTAGTCTCTGTGGCAAGTTAGGCCGAGTCCATAGAATTTGCCGTCAAGCCGTAACCCAAGCTGTGGAGCCACTCGGTTTTACCCAGCCTCGCTGGACCGCCATGATGCATATTCATCATTTGGGTGAAGGTTGCACACAACACCAATTGGCGTGCAGTTTAGATATCGAAATGCCGAGCCTGACTCGCACGATGAAACAGTTAGAAGAAAATAACGTGATAGAGCGCCGCATTGATAAGCAAGACAAACGCTGTCGTAAAATCTACTTTACCGAACACGGGCAAGCCCAGTTAGCGCAGCTAAAGATGCGGATCAGTGAAGTGAAGGCACTTTTATATCATGGGCTTAGCGATGACGAGCTCAATGCTATTGCACATGCTTTGGTCAAACTTGAGCACAATGCTCAGCAATGTTGTGACAATATTTCTGAAAGTGGGGGTACCAGTGAGTAAACTTAGTCCAGATCAGCAATTTTCCCGCTACGTAAAGGTTTCAATCGCCCTTTTTGCACTCTGCTTTAGCTATTTTATCTTTGCTGATCTCTATATACCAATGACGCCTCAGGCACGTGTGTATCATCAAGTAACCAAAGTGACGCCTAAAGTCAGTGGTGAAGTGCTTGCAGTAAATGTCAGCAATAACCAAAGAGTTCAGCAAGGCCAACTAATACTTACTATCGATGAAGCGCCGTATCGTTTAGCATTAGCTAAGGCTGAGCTCGCTTTGGCAGAGGTTAATCAGCAGAACAAACAATTAGACGCACAGGTAGTTGCCCAGCAAGCACAAATAGAGGCTGCTGTAGCCAAGTATGATGAGCAACAGCGACTTTATAAACGCAGCCAATCTTTGCTGTCACAACACGCAATTTCAACGCAGGAATCAGATCAAATTCAAGCAAATTTTGCGACGGCTAAGTCACAGCTTAGTGCACTGAGAGCTAATCTACATGCGCTTGAAGTAAAACGTGGTGCAACCGACGAACAGAATATTGCACTAATGCAAGCACGAAATGCCGTAGAGCAGGCTAAATTGCAACTCAGCTATACCGAAGTCCGCGCGCCCCATGATGGCATCATTAGTAACTTACAGATCACCACGGGAACCTATGCTCGAACGGGTGTGAGTCTAACCAGTTTGGTTTCGGACAATGTTGACTTAGCTGCGGATTTCAGAGAAAAATCGCTTTACCACGTCAAACTCGGCGAACAAGCGCTAGTGAGCTTTGATGCGTTACCGGGCAAAGTCTATCCCGCCGTGATCCATGAATTTTCTGCTGGCGTCAGTGATGGACAGCTCAATGCCGACGGCCAATTGGCTGCCGTTGAGACCTCCAACCGCTGGGTGCGAGATGCGCAACGTCAACGCGTTCATTTAGCATTTGATGAGCCATTACCTTTACTAGCAAGTGGTGCCAGAGCGACTGTTCAAGTTCTGCCTGAAAGCTCTCTGCTTGCAACCCTTGCACAAGCGCAAATCAAATTCGTCAGTCTACTTCACTACGTTTATTGATATGAAAGTTGCACTAAACGCCAATGACCTAAGACAGATGCTGCGTATTGCAACTGGGAGTACGCTAGGCTTTGCACTAAGCAAACTGCTCAACTGGCCGTACGGTATCTTTTTTACCGTATATCCCATGCTGCTACTTGGGTTAGTACCAATGTTAAACGCACACATAGTGCGCCAGTTTATCTTAAGTGGGTTGGTCTGTGCCTTTTCGGTATTGGTGCTACAAGGGCTATTTGGCTTCCACCCTGCGTTAATGTCCTTACTCACCTTTGCCTTATTTGCCTTTTTGTTTTTGCAAATGAGCAAAGGCGTTAACTTCTTATTTGGTGCAATGAGTGTGGTGGGACTATCAATCCAACTTCATTTTGCCAGTTATGCTTCAACCAGTGGTGGCTTATATTCACTCATAGCCAGTAACTCTCTGGCTATTATCATTAGTATCGCAACCGCATATGTAATGCATTGGTTATTTCCGGATGTTACTGTGCGTCAATTACCGCCGCGGCCAGCGAAAGACGCGGCAAGTATTCGCCATGAAGTCTTACTGTGCGCCACCGTAGCCACACTCTCATTTATGATATTCCAAATCCTAGATTTACAAGATTCCGTTTCCGCCCAAGCGGCATCAATATTAATCCTCTTTCCACTGAGTTGGAAAGCGGCGGGCACAGCGGGCTGGCAACGTGCAGTTGGCACGCTGATAGGTTGTAACTTGGCGTTAGCAGCGCAAATCCTACTGCAAACCTATAGCCAAATTTTACTTTTTCCAATTTTGATTTTATGGATCTTAGTCTTCATTTTTAGTCGCTACCACTTGTTAAGTGGTGGTGCTCCTGGGATTGGCTTTGGTATTATTACCACTTTTGGGATCTTGTTTGGTCAATCTCTCGCACCAAATCAAGATTTAATCTACAGCGCACTGTATCGCTTCAGTTCAGTGAGCGTTGCAATTACGGTAAGTCTCTGTGCAATCTACCTTATTCATCGCCTACTTAACCACTTTAGTGCAACGCGCCACCATACCTACGCCTGAATAAAAGGAATCCACTTGAAGCTTGGAAAACGCTTACAGACTTTGCATGATGTTGTTACTGAAGACTATCAACATATTTGGGACTGCTGCTGCGATCATGGCCAGCTTGGTGCACAATTTTTAGATTCGAGCCAAGCGCACATACACTTTGTTGATGTAGTCCCAGCGCTTATCGCGAAAGTAAAATTGGATCTCGCGCGCTTCTTTCCAGAAGCTGAAACGCGCTATAGCCTTTACACCCAAGACGTTGCGAAGCTCCCTCTTGCACAATACTCAGGCAGGCAGTTAGTGATCATCGCAGGTGTTGGCGGCGACTTAACCGCAGAACTGATGACAAGTCTTTGCTGCAATTTGCGTGACGAGGTCGATTTCTTGCTTTGCCCAGTTCATCATCATTATACCTTGAGGCAAACCTTGCAATCTTTGCCACTTAAGCTGACCTATGAATCACTGGTTGAAGAAAATCGACGTATTTACGAAGTGCTCTATCTCACTTCAGGTAAGACTGGCACTGCCATAACCCCATTGGGCGAAGCGATTTGGCAACAAGGCACGCTGTCCAAACGCTATTTAGAGAAAACGCTGGATCATTATGCACGAGTTGCCAAAGGCAAACCCGAAGCGCAAGCCATTTTATCGGCTTATCAACACCTTACACTATAAAACACAGCGCACTCAGCCAAACTAGCTGAGTGCCATAACTTAATCGCTGATAGAGCCCACTATTACGTTTTTGCTTGTAAGCATTGGCAAGCTGATAGCTAAAACCGATACAAACAAGTACACAAACGGTAGAAAACCAAGCAAATAGCGAGTTTAACGGGCTTACAAACCAAACCAATAAAGGTGCAATGAGTAAGCTTAATAGCATTACCATGCCCGCGAAAGAATGAATGTTACACGCTCGACTTGGCGAAGTTGTGTATGGATCGGGATCCATAGGAAAGAAACCAGCAACAGCGGTTGCTAGACCATGACAAACAATCAAACCGCCAATAACACCTAACGCCCAGCTCCCTTCGGGTACCAAGATGATATAAAAACCAAAACAACAAAATAAAAAGGCTAAGGGGTAATTATTAACTGCAGGAGACAATCGCTCTGTTGGGCTGCCACTGGCGCCTAACTCACTACAAAATTGATTTTTGTGACTATAATTTGGGTAACGCTTGGCAACGCCATACACCCCTACCAGCATCCATATACTTGCTAGTATGCCAAAATAACTCACCAACTCTTGCAACATTACGCCTATCCTTAATGCGCTAAATTTATGTCTACACACTTTATACTAATTTAGGAACATACGAAACCAAGCAGCTGCATTCAATTTAGTGTATTTTCCAGCGCTCCAAAATAGCGTGTTGTTGACCACTTTGACTTAATTCCGCTAGTGCGTGCTGCAAGCGGTTCGCAAGCTCATTGGGAAACTCTGCATTCACCGCCAGAGCCAACTCACTTGGGAAATGCTTAAGAAGTAACTTATGCTCAATTGCTTTTGGGTCCAGCTTAAGGGCGTTTAGCTCTTTCTCGAGTGTTAGTGTGTTGGTTAGTACAAAATCAATCCGGCCCTTAAACAATAAATTCCAAAGACTTTGGTAGTTTGACACTAATACCAACTCATAGCCTTCAGAAAAGCCAGCTTGTTTGAGAAAAGTTTCACTATAATAACCGCGTATGGTTCCGGTACGATAGCGCTTTGCAGCGTCAAGATCGTTTATTGGCGTTTGAGATTGTTTCAGGCCAATAAGTGATGCGGACGTATGGCACATAGTACCCAAAAAGCGGAAATAGACTTCTCGAGTTGGTGTTTTTAGCCAAGATAACAGCACCACATTAGGTTTAGTTTCTAATTCGTGTAACACACGTGCCATCGGCATTATTTCAATTTTAGCAGTAACATTTGCTTTACCTGCTACCGCTTGAGCAAGCTCAACCAGGCCACCATCCACTTCTCCTTGGCCATTAATAAAATGATAGGGAGGCAAATCTTCCGCAACAAAATGCACCGTTTCTTGCGGCGAAGCAATTATTTTGGTTGATGCAAGTAGCGCTATAAGGAATAAAATTTTCCGGATCATTTTATCTCAATAAATTAAATAATCATTCGGTCAGTGTGCCCGTATTTGCATTGCAATTCAATCCGCAGCAATGGCTATATTACTTCGGAAAGTATTTCATTTGATAGTCCAGTACATCATGTAGTAATGGTTTTACCTCGCCATGGGCACAGTTAGCTACTTATGACCTGCGTTTACCGCTGCCAGACCTTGCCAATCTTCTAAATCTTGTTCTGGCTTTTCAGCACGAAATTGTTGATACAATACGATACCTTGCTCATCTTCTAAAATATCGACTTGTACACCCTTACTTTCAAGTAGCGGCTCATTACCTGAAGCATTCGTGATATCCCCCACCACGACTCGCTGAAAACCACGCATGTAGAGTAATGTTGCGCATACGTCACAAGGACTTAGGCTGGTATACAAAGTGGTTTTACTAAAATCAATCCGTCCCGCATCTCGAATTGCCGAGGTTTCACCATGGTTATATGGGTGACTCTCTTGTACTAACGTATTATGTCCTTTACCTACAATTTGATTGGTCTCGTTATCAACAATAACCGCACCAATTGGGCAACCGCCCTCTTCATAACCCTTTTTTGCCAGCAAAACAGCAATGCGCATAAAGTCTTTATCGCAAAGCTTACGCGTAAAGTTGCTATCGAGTAATACGCCAAGACTCTTGGTTGGCATATGTGCAATAGCATTGAGCGCTTCGCTATTTACTTGGGTTTCTGCGTTGAGTAATACAGTCATTTTTTTTATTCCTTGTTGCTTTTATCGGATCCGAGCCTAACGCTATAATTTGGCGCAATTATGAACTACCCAATCACATAACTTATCTAACCAAGGTTTTGCCGCATCTAGCGGCCAACCGCAATTGATCCGCAGATGATCTTGATACAACTCACGACTTGTAAATAAGCTGCCTTGGCGAATCTCAATCCCAAGTTCAGCGAGCCGTAAAGCGAGTGCATCACAGTCAATATTAGGCAGTTTCAGCCATAATGCCATTCCGCCCTGAGGGGAAGATATTTTACAGCCCTTTGGTAAACGCGATTTCAAATAGCTTTGGTAAGCGAAGCAGTGTGCCGCTAAGGTACGATTAAGCGTCCGTAAATGGCGCTGGTAATGTCCTGTCTCAATAAAGCGTGATACCGCCATTTGTAAACATTGGTTTGGCATGCCGTGAAATGCCTGCATGAGCGCGGCCACTTGGCTTTGATAACGCCCAGCTTCACACCATCCAACTTGCAAGCCCGGCGCTAGCGTCTTAGACACTGAGCTACACCAAATTACATATCCGGCTTTATCCCACGCTTTTATCGGTAAAGGCATTGTTTGATTATGGCTCAGCTCCCCAAAGACGTCGTCTTCGATAATCGCCACTTGATACCGCACAGCAAAATCCGCAAGCCACGCTTTTTGTTGCACAGATAGACTGTGTCCCGTTGGATTTTGATGGTTTGCCGTAAGCAAACACGCAGATACCCTTTGCGTTGTCACTACCTGTTCCAAGGCTTCTAGGTCGAGTCCTTCGGGCGTCGTTGGGATCTCAATCACCTTGAGCTGTAGCGTTGCAAGCAGTTGCAATAAACCTTGATAACAAGGTGATGGCACCACCACACAATCCCCCGCTTTTGTAACAGCCTGCAGTCCCGCCATCACGGCTTGTATACAACCGCCCGTCACCACGAGATTATCAGGATTCAGCGCCAACCCCTTTTGTTTAAAGTGCTTGGTTAGATTCTCTCTAAGCGACATCAGTCCCATCGCATTGGGATAATGAAAATGGTGATACTGAGGAGAGTCGAACGCTTGCTTTATAAACTTAGTCAGGCGATTTATGGGCATCAACTCGGGCGCTACTTGCACCGTCGATAACATCGTATTGAGCCCCATGACAGAGGGTCTTAGCGCACTTTTGGGAGATTTTACTTCACTCGTAAACGTGGCAAAGTCAATGTCACTATTTTTCGCTTTCGGTTTACAAATATAAAAACCAGACTTCTCTTGAGAAGCTAAAAAGCCATTATCCTGTAATTCCTCATAGGTTCTAATTGCAGTACTCATGCTCACGCCATGCTGCTTGGCAAAGATCCTAAGTGAAGTCATTTTTTCACCGCATTGACGCTCACCAGCATTTATCTCTGCAATCACCTGCTCACTTAATGTAATAAACTTCCTCGCCATCTGTATCCTTAATAACCAAGAATTCTGTATCTGTACTGCATTTTTATCGAAGTTACACTGTAATTCCAGTATTCGATCACAAATAGGATTGACACATGACGATGACACACAACCAATGGCAAGCATTACCCCAATTGCTCACTGAGTTTTCTAAACTTACCGAGGCATTTATACAGTCTAGCAATAGCCGTCCCGTCGCAGGTCGAGATATTGCTCCGCCCGACCTAACACTCACAGAATCAGGGATTGAATTTGAATCACTGATAGAGATTTTTAGTAAACAAGTAGTGCCAAACTTAAGTACCAGCATTGGGCCTAGGTATTGGGGATTTGTCACTGGCGGCGCAACACCTGTTGCCACCTTTGCCGATTGGCTAGTGTCAACCTATGACCAAAATGTCTCAAAGGGCGATGGCTCCATTGCGACCAGTATAGAGCGGCAGGCCATTCGCTGGCTAACCGAATTATTCGACCTACCTGCAAGCTTTGATGGTCTTTTTACTACAGGAGCGACAGCAGCAAATTACTTAGGTGCAGTCATAGCACGCCAGTTTGCAGGGCATCAACAAGGGATCAATGTGGCAGAAGATGGAGCCTT
Source organism: Pseudoalteromonas sp. CO342X (assembly GCF_004208915.1). Lineage (NCBI taxonomy): Bacteria > Pseudomonadati > Pseudomonadota > Gammaproteobacteria > Alteromonadales > Pseudoalteromonadaceae > Pseudoalteromonas > Pseudoalteromonas sp. CO342X. Next base: position 268,426 of record NZ_SGPH01000013.1, on the reverse strand, counting down.
CGGTTTGGAAGTTGAGGTTTTTTGCGCGACGCCCCACGCGAGTATGATTAAGGCGCTTGGTCTTGCAGGCCTTGGTCGCAACCAAATCACGAGAGTCGCAACGCAAGTAGGCAATGAGGCTACGGATATTGCAGCGCTTGAGTCAGCGCTTGCAACAAGTAACGCCAAAGGAAAGGTTGTCATCGCCAGTGCCGCCACGGTTACCGGCACTAATTTTGACGATTTAATGCAGATCCGCCGTCTATGCGATAAACACCAAGCTTGGCTGCATGTTGATGCTGCATTTGGCATTTTCGACCGTTTGGTTTCTGGCTCAGAAGGTCGCACTAAGGGGCTAGAGTTCGCCGATAGTATTACCTTGGATGCACACAAGTGGCTCAATGTGCCATACGATTGTGGGATCTTTCTCACTCGTCATTTGCACTACTTGGTTGAAAGCTGCGACGTTCCAGCTCCTTACTTAGTCACATCAAAAGCCGACCCCGACTTTTTTTCGATGGGTGTAGAAAACTCTCGTCGATTTAGGGCACTGCCCGTTTGGATGTCATTACTTGCCTATGGTAAAGACGGGATCCGTCAATGGGTAGGCAAAAATATTGCTCAAACTAAACAACTTGCAGACTGGTTTGCTGATTCTCCAGACTATGAATTAGTCTACTACGGAGAGCTGAACGTGGTGCTTTTCAAGCCAAGTGGCAAAGACGACGCAGCCACAACCGCCCTTCTTCATGCCATTAATGCGGACGGCCGTATATTTGTCAGCCCAGGGAGTTGGCAAGGGCAGAAGGTGATCCGTGCTGCGCTCAGTAATTGGCAAACGGAGCAAGTCGATTTAGACATAGCAAAAAGCGCATTAACCGAATTAGCTAAGGCGCTTTAAGATTATAATATTTGAAGTTAGCTAACGCTGTGATTAGGAGTAATACTTTGCGCCAATTTGCGACTGTATTCCTCAAAATCGATATTGCTTTGCTCACCAAGTCCAGCCACCGCATGAGAAATAAACTGCGGTGGTACAAATAGATAAGTACGTTTTTTAAATTTCCAATGACGAACGATGTGCTTGGGCTGATGCTTGTCTTCATCTAACCCAGCCAACGAAAATAAGTCTTGCCAGTCACTCTCGGTATCGCCGGTCGACTGGGCAATACTTTGTGGTTCGATACTAAGCAAAATTGCCGACGTTTGTGGCACGCCCATCAACAGCTCACCAATAAAAAAGATGCTACCACTGCGGCAAAGCTGCTGCTGCGCTTCCGTCATCTCAGATTGCTCTGCCATCTTCGCCCTTTGATATTGCATACCATTAAACATGGACTTGGCAAAAGGCAGCTGCTTTTCAGAAAACTCTCGATTTAAGACATGCTGAAACAGCGCTTTGCCGAGCGCATTACCTACGCCATCGTGACTAAAAGTGCCTTCTTCCACATTGGTTTCAATGAAAAGCCCTGACTCTACCAAAATATTTTTCACAGCTTGGTAGTTAAATATTGAAAACGGCTTCCCCGTCACCGGATTTGTTGTCGACGTCACCGCTTTTGTCATTGCGGCAAAAAACACACTAATATCAACGAATGCACTTTTTAAGTCAGTGTCAAAGCTCTGAATGCTATCCGCCGTGGCACACAACATGATATTACCCGTTTCATTAAACACATAATGTTTAGTAATTGGGGTATACATTGGCTGTGACTGCGGTTTTGACGGTTTATCTTGCTTGCTAAACCAAGTTGAGAACATTGTTTACTCCCAACATTAACTGTCCTTTTTAGTCGTTTTACTGGCTGCAGTGGCTTGCGGCGGTACGGCTATGACACTTCGCATTGATTCAATTAGATTATTAAATTCAGGGTCTGACATCGCCTCATTGAGCGATGCCGCTTGCTTAACAAATGCAGGTGGTACAAATAAGTATACTGATTTGCACAGACTTAACTGCACATCTGTATGCCCGCCTTGTAAGCAAGGACCCGCTTGCCAAATGGCTTTTACATCATTGGCATCGGCTGAGATGATAATGGGCGCAATAGAAATTGCACCAAGTAAATATTCGCAGACAAAAATGATGGTGCCGACCTTTTTGTCTTGATTGTCAGAACTTGCACTGATACTTACCGAGGCTTGCCCCATACCAGCGATCATATCCATCAATGATTTACCTATGGAGGCTAAATTACCACTGAGCCCTAGTAAAGTCTGGATCAATTGGCTTGATAAAGTGATGCCACTTTGCTTACTTTCAAATTGAATATTGCTATCTGTCACTTTGACAAACAATCCTGAGCTTGACACTAATTTATTGAGTGCATCGTAGTCGTACAGACTTGTCCCAGCTTCTGCCATCGCTTTTGTGAGTGCGGCAAAAAATACGCTGACTTCACCAAACGCATTTTCAGCTTCTTGCGGCAATACGCTTCCACCTGCGGTACTGTTTAGTGTACTTGCGATAAATAAGTTGCCGGTGGCATTCACTACAAATTGTTTAGTCGCTGGCACTTCATTGCTGTTTGTCGTCGTTAAATTAGCGGCCCTGGTTTGTGCATTGCTCACTACAGTGCCTGGTTGAGGTGTTGGCATACTCGTTCCTTAGATCTTGATCTAGCAGATATTCTTCTTATGTCGATTTAGTGTAGTCGCATTTTAAATTACTTAAAATTTACTTTTATGATTTTTTATAACCCAACCCATGTCATAAAAACAGCACTAAAATAAACTGGTGGGCGTACCCTGATGATGTAACAACTGCCACTTACCATTTTGCTCAACCCATAAAGATGACCGATAGGCATGCTCTGAAAGCGTGCCATCAGTCTTCCTCCATGCAGAGCGATAAGTAAGAAGCAAAGCGTCACTATTCATATAAGCACAGTGAAACTGCTCTGCTACCACCTCCCCATCTGGCCATTCTTCTTCATTCATTAAGCATAGGATCTGGCTCAAGTTATATTGGCTTCCAGAGCGTCCAACCTCAATAAATTGAGGGTGAAGGAATTCCCGACACAACGCCATATTATGCCTATTTTCTTTGCGATGAAGCGCACACTCCTTCGCGATGACTTGCTCAATAATTGACGTTGAACACATCAGAGCAGGCTAAGGCTGTTTATCAAATACGATGACGCCCTCTGGGATAGTATACCAGTCTTGCTTTTCACTAACCCATGCATGGGCCGTCGGTTGAATAAGGCGAGTATCGTCCAAATTACTTGGTTTGAGTTTAATTGAATTCGGCTCTGCTGGATTAAAGTGGTAAATGCGATTGCCGCAAGTCGGGCAAAACTTAGCTCCGCTAACGTTACCGCTGTCAGCTGGGCGCCGCCATTCCTTCATCAGACCCGAAAATTCAATATCGTCTTTATCAACAATGGCAGTAATGCTAAATGCGCTGGTTGACAGTTTTTGGCAAGCCTTACAGTGACAGGCGACCACCATTTTAGGTGCTGCTTTTAACGTGTAGCTTACTTCACCACATTGGCACGAGCCATTAATTGGAAATGTCATAAAATATCCTTGCTTAAGTTCGATCTAACCTCATTGGAATAAATCTAATACCGTTTTTCTGTGCTTCTTGCCCTGTCGCCTGAAAACCTAGTGCAGTATAAAAAGATGCTGCATTGAGCGATGAACACAATGAGACTTGAGCTGCGGTTGTACTCGCTAGCACAGTATCTAATAGTCGCCGACCAATCCCTTTACCTTGGGCTGACTTGGCAACAAATAAATGGGTGAGATAGTTACCATCTCTTAATAAAGCAAATCCAATCAGCTCACCGTTTAACAACGCCTTGGCACCGACAAAATTGGCGTTGCGCATCACCTGAGTCACTTCAGGTAATATTTCGTTTAAATAAGTATCTTTTCCAAGCTGCGAAAAATGGGGTAAGACGTCAGCCTCTGAAACTTCGCGCATTAACCTTTCAATGGCATTTGCATCCTCGCCCTGAATAGCATTGATGGTAATCTTCACTTATGACCTTTTGATTTATTGCGTGCTTACATTTCTGGCAAACGTTATCCCAAAAAAGAAATGCATTGCAGCTAGGCTAAATATTAACTTACTTAAACTGGCATCGAAAAACCAAATACCAATAGCAAATACGGGATGCATAGCAACCATTACCCACCAGCACACTCGGCCAATTTTGTAGAGTGGGTAGCCATGCTTGTTTTGAAAATTTAATAATCCAAATGCCCAAGGCAACAAAGTCCAGACGAGTGACATACAAAGCAATAGCGTTACAACAACCTTGATTAATACTTCCCCGAGCATCTATAACCCCTCAAGTGAGGTACGCAAAACCTCTTGAGGTTTAATATTGAGTTCATCACGTCCAAACGCAAAACTATCTCGCTTATAGCGGGGGAAAATATGCAGGTGATAGTGGCTCAATTCGTTAAAGTGCCCGTTGTTTTGCACCAACGTAATCCCATCTGGGGAAAATTTACGCTCAATTCGCACATAAAGGTCACGCGCAACGCCGTGGATTTCAGCCAGTATGGATTCTGGGACCTGAAGAAGCGTTTCATAAGGGGATTTGGGGCAAATTAAGATATGGCCAAAATTTATGGGGTCATGATCGGCAAACGCAATCACCTGCTCTGATTCATATACGATAACCGCTTCTATATTCCGAGCAACTATCTGTTCTACAATCGTCATCAGCTACCTCTCCTTAACCTGATTACATAGAGTAATGTACCTGAGCAACCCTCTTCCTGCCAGTGATATATTCTATTTTTTCCTTTCTTAAGTGAATAATTTTCAAGCCTAAATTCACTCACAACCCATTTAAACCAGTTACATTATTCAATGAATAACCCTACAAGGAATACAACATGTTAAAAACGTTAGTTACGGTGGCTTTATTAGCTTCTGGAAGCGTAGCCAGTGCCGCAAATCACGCAGCGACCCATCATGCGATTCATTATGAAGGACACGTCAGTAAAAACTATGCCGATGGCAGTGTGAGTTTTAATTGGCCGGGTAGCCAGCTGCATACTAAGTTCACTGGCCGTGCCTTTCATATCGAGTTGATGGGCTACGGCGATCAATTCGATGTACTGATCGATGGCAAATTCACAAAAAAGCTAAAGACCAACGCCAATGGAGTCGCTGAGACCTTCACACTATTTGAGAGCGCAAAGGCAGAAACCGTCACAATTGAACTCGTTAAACGCTGGGAGCACTACGAACACAATACCCAGATCCTAAGTGTTGATGTGGACGGAAAATTAGACTCAATCCAGCAGCCACTGCCCCATATCTTATTTATTGGCGATTCAATTAGCGCAGGCTTTGGCAGTGAGTCCACCCAAAGACAGTGTGAATGGAGTGAAATTCTTGATTTAAGTAACGCCCGTAAAGCATTTCCATATATGAGCGCGCAGCAGTTGGGTGCCAGTTTCACCCAAGTTTCATACTCAGGTTTAGGCCTAATTCGAAATTGGGGCGGCAATCAGCCACATCATACGCTGCGTAGTTACTATGACAAAATGTCAGCAGTATTTACCGACAATACTGACTTTGAAGATAAGTTTCCACAGCTTATCGTCATTGAAGTAGGCACCAATGACTTTAGTACCGATCCAACCCCTGCCGAGCCTTGGCAAACTATTGATGAAGTCAAAACGCAGTGGGTAGAAACAATGGTCGTTTTCACCAAGCAGCTGCGTGCAAGATATCCTGCGGTTCCCATTATTTATATGCCGCGTCCGGCATATCCATATAACTTTATTATTCCAGCAACTCGAGATGCAATTGCAAGGCTTAATCAGCAAGATATCAGTAAGCTATACAGCCATACATTCGACTCACCATTAGAAGGCTGTGTGTGGCATCCAACCGCTTCGGAACATCAAGACATTGCTGAGAAACTCGTTACCTTTATCAAGCAGCAAACACTTCTCTAAGTAAATTTTCGGCGTTATTCAGTGAGATTAAGCTCGATGTACTGAATAACACGCAAACCATTTACAAACTTTCACATTGTTTTTTATACAAAAATTCACAACAAAAAAATCAATTCACCCACTTTAAAAACAAATTAATGAGAACGATTTTTATTTGTAAAAATAATATTCGTTGAGACTTATACTTTTATCAATATGCAAAGCCGTTACTTTGAACGACCTACATTAATTTTACTTTTCACAACAAAAATCACCAAGGATAACCTTTTGGCAATAACTCCCCTCTTTTCAAGCACACAAAAACATGATTAAGATCGTTACGTTATAACATTTTTAAAAATAATCATTTGTATCGAATAAATGATGGTTCTTTTCACATTCGTTTTTGCAGTTGGAATAACAAAATGACAAGGTCACTCCTGACAGTTAGCGTGCTTAGTAGCTTATATTCTTCACTTAGTGTTGCCGAACAATCCATTGAAACAATCGATGTGCATGGCACTCGCGCGCCTCTTTACAGCACGAGAGACGTGAACGCTTCGGCATTGGGGATGAAAGATCCGCAGCTTCTTCCTATTTCCATTCAATCATTTTCTGAAGAACTGATCAGCAATCAAAGAGTAAAAACGCTAGGCGAAGTCCTTGCCAACGATGCTTCTGTTCAAAATACCTCAATTGGTACGGTTTTCGACTTTGTGAGTCTGCGTGGCTTTCAACTCGATTGGACTAACGGTCTAAGACGCGACGGTTTAGCGCTTGCCCCCTACCAAGATGTACCGCTAGAGAATATTCAGCGCATTGATATCGTTAAAGGCCCGTCAAGTCTCGTATCAGGCTTTAACAACCCCGGCGGTACCATCAACTATGTGACAAAGCGCCCTACCATGGACGCCTTTTTGGATGTCACAACAGAAGTACGTAGCCGTGGAGGAAAGTATTTACACATCGACCTCGGTGGGCCAATTTCCGAAGAGCAAACGCTCGGCTATCGTATTAATGCCGCAGCAGAGAAAAACGGTGACTTTACCGGTGGTGATGACTTAGAGCGCTATTTCTTTAGTGCAGCACTGGATTGGCAAGTCTCAGACCGCCTATTTATCCGATTAGACGGCGATTACCAAGATAAAAGCACTGTATCACAGCCTTTGATAGGACTTGCCAGCGACCCCAATGACCCTGACCGTAAAATCTTACCGCCCTATGTCGACACCAGTGATGTATTGCTCGGACAACCTTGGGCAAAGTATGAAACTGAGTCATATAACCTTGCCGCACGTGCTGATTTTTGGTTGAACGACAACTGGCAATGGGTAAACCAAGCTGCACTTTCTGGTAATGATAGGTTTACCGTTTTTCCTGATATCTACTCAGTTGATACACAAGGTAATGTGCTGTCTTCCGCTATCCACATTACTCCAGACGAAACGTATGACACACTCTCCGCACATAGTTTTATCAGCGGTCAGCTTACCACCGCAGCAATTGAACATGAGCTAGTTATCGGCGTCAGTATTCGTGACTATGAGTCTAAGGATGGGCGTTGGTTTGAGTTAACCAACCCCGTTGCCAATATTTTCAATCCAATTCATAGCAGTAAACCGCAGTTCCCTGATTATCCAGAACCAACCAAAACTGAAGCCTCTGAAAGCGCATTATTTATCACAGATACCTTGCACTTTAACGATGTATTTTATGCCACCTTAGGGCTGCGTCATATTCAATACAAAAAAGAGCAAACTCTACCTGGCCAAACTAAAACCACGCTAGACGACCGAACTTTTAATACTCCCATCATAGGTCTTAACTACAACCCAAGCGATCAGCTCGCGTTTTATGCCAGTTACTCAGAAGGTGCGGGGGAAGGCGGCGTTGCAGTCATCGGCAGCGGTGCAATAAACGAGGGCGAATCACTCGGCCCACAAGAAAGCGAACAAATTGAAGCTGGCATAAAATACCAAACGGACACCATGAACTACTCGATAGCCGTCTTCGAAATAGAAAAGATGTTGGAGTACCACAATCACATTACTAACTATTTCGTGCAAGACGGTGTCCAGTCACATAAAGGTATTGAGCTCAATGCTAGTGGTTCCTTGGCTCACGGCCTTGCAACCGTAGCATCTATCACCTTGATGGACCCCAGCTTAGATAAGCTTGACGGCGAGCCCGCACTTAATGGCAACACGCCAGCCAATGTGCCTGAATTTCAAGCTAATCTCTATGTCGACTATCAGCTGCCATTTTGGGAGGCGTTAAGCATCAATGCGGGTATTTTCCATGTTGGTGAGCGCGAACAAAACGTCAATAACACGCTAAAGCTACCAGCCTACACGCGCTTCGACTTGGGCGCTAAATACCACTTTACTGACATTAACACCACGCTACGACTCAAGGCCGAAAACCTGTTCGACAAAGAATATTGGCTATCTGGCGGTGCCAAAGGCATAGATTGGGGAGTCGCTCCCGGTCGTGGCCGCACCTTTATCGCCTCATTAAGCGTGAGCTTTTAAGGATAATTTATGACTACACCTGTTATTCAAATCAATAACCTGCAAAAGCGCTTTGGTGAATACCAAGCGTTACAGGGATTAAACTTGAGCGTACATCAAGGTGAAATTCTAGCGCTGCTAGGCCCAAATGGTGCAGGTAAAACCACCACGATTAATTGCTTACTGGGCTTTTTACAACCGGATGCCGGAGAAATCACCATCGCAGGAATTAATCCACAGCATGACGTAGTAACGGCAAGGCAGCAACTGGCTTATATTCCTGAACAAGTCGCGCTCTATCCGCGACTTAGCGGACTTGAGAATCTCGCGTATTTCAGCAAAATGGCCAGCATAGAAAAGACCGACGAGGCCTTTCGCACACTGCTCAGTGAAGTAAAACTGCCAAGTCACGCTGTAGACAAACCCGTTGCAACCTATTCAAAAGGGATGCGACAAAAAGTGGGCATAGCTATTGCCCTTGCTAAGCAAGCCAAGGCATTGATCTTAGATGAGCCCACATCAGGTCTTGATCCTTCAGCCAGCCATGAATTTAGCCAGCTCATTCAGTCACTAGCAAAGCAAGGCGTCGCGATTTTAATGGCGACCCACGACTTATACCGTGCTCAAGAAGATGCCCATCGCGTGGCAATTATCAATCAAGGGCAATTAGTCGATACCTTAGTCTATGAACAACTGCAAGAAGTCCAACTTGAATCCGTTTACCTCAAACATATCAAGGTGGGTGTCTGATGTTTCAAACGACATTAAAAAAGGAATGGCTCGATACCAAGCGGCAGGGACAAGCGCTTTGGCTTGGAGGCATTGCAGTATTGCTGCTCTTGCTTGCCTGCTTGACCGGTTTTAAAAGCCACCAAAGCTATCAACAAGCCGTCACGGAAGTGTCTCAATCAGAGCAATTACGCTGGTTAAATCAAGGCGAAAAAGGCCCTCACTCCGCCGCCCACTACGGTATTTACGTGGTCAAACCCACTACCCCACTGGCCGCACTCGACGGGGGATTACAAGCATACCAAGGGAATGTGTTGAGGCTTGAGGCTCATATTCGCAACGATAGCATGTTTCGAAGTGCGCAAGATAACTTGCCGATGTCACGTTTTGGTAGCTTATCACCCGCCTTTGTGCTGCAAGTCTTGCTGCCGCTGTTGATTATATTAATTGGCTACCCACTACTTGCCAGAGAGCGTGAGCAAGGCACCTTAAAACAACTGCTCGCATCGGGCGCAAGCCCAGCTAAGTTGTTTATTGCCAAATGTGCGCTGCTTTTTGCTATTTCTTGCTTATTTTTGTTACCTGTTACGCTTTTTTTACTTTATAGCCAAGTAACAAGCACAGAACCTCATACACTCAGAAATGGGTTATTTTTACTATTTTATTTGGTTTACCTATTGCTTTGGTCGTTACTCACCACCACGCTTTCAAGTTTACTGCCAACGGCTAGGCGCGCATTGATCTCGCTATTAACCATTTGGGCCTTTACAACGCTTTTACTGCCAAAACTGGCGATGAATATCGCGACCACCATTCATCCTCAAGGTTCAGGTCAAGCGTTTCAAGCTAAGCTTGAAAGTGAGGTTTATACCGAAGCACGAGTTGAAGCAATCGCAAAGTTCAAACAGCAAACATTGACTCAATATGGTGTTAGCAATGTGGAAGACTTGCCCTTTGACTATGCTGGAGCACAACTCCAATTTGGTGAACAATACGCTGATAAAATCTTTGACCGCTTATTTTCAGCGCGTTTAGCTCAACTAGAAGCGCAATCACAAAGCTATCAACTTGCAGGGATGTTAACGCCGTTTATCGCGATACAAACGCTGTCAATGGCCACCGCCGCCAGTGACTTTGCCCACCAACAAACATTTGAGAATGCGGCAGAGCAGCACCGCCGTATGATGCAAGAAGTGCTTAACTTTAATCAAAGAGATCACGGTCACAAGGCGGGCGGCCATTACACTGCAGGCGAGGAATTATGGCAACAGATCCCAAAGTTCGCATTCCAATACCCCAATTTTATTCGTTACCTGCCTCACTACGTTATCAGCCTGTTTAGCCTGAGCTTTTGGCTAATGGCTCTGGTGTTATTGAGTTTCTTCGCGATTAAAAAGCTGCGCTTGGAGGAGCAAAGATGAAACGTTTAATGTTAGCTACTGAGTTTAAAAACCTCTGGCGAGAAAAACTCGTGCTCGCGCTGTTCTTGACCACCAGCGTGCTTGCACTAGTGGCATTTTTTAACGCCCATTACTTTGCTAAAAAACAGCATGACGTGGTGCTTGCCGCGCAGCAAATGCAGCAACAAGCCATCCAAGATGCCAAAGCTGGATTACCCGAAAGACTCGCCAGTACAGCAGACTATAAGTGGTGGGAAGACCCGTACGACCTGCGCGGACAGGCTTTTTACTTGATGCAAAATTACGCCACCAAAGCCCCGCTTGCAACGTCGCCAATAGCAACAGGGCAAGCCGACGTATTACCTTACTATTTTAAGATGCTAATCAAAGAGAAACAGCACATCGTTCATCAATATGACTATGTTCACCCGCTTTCTCTGCTGTTAGGCCAGTTCGATTTAAGTTTTGTGATTGTCTACTTATTGCCATTGCTCATTATAGGCATTTGCTTTAATGCGTTAGCGAGTGAACGCCAAGGTGGACAGCTAAGACTACTGATCCTTCAAGGAGGCAGTGCAACCCGCCTTCTGACCTATCAATTATTGCTGCGAAGCGCGTTAATTGTGCTGCCATTTTTAAGTATTAGTAGCCTGCTTTTAATAACAATACGAGAGCAGCTAGGGGTGATTGAACTGCTGAGTTATAACCTTATCGCACTATGTTATTCTGGATTTTGGATTGCCTTAACCGCTTGGGTAAATAGCAGAGCTAAAAGTGCGGCAAATAACGCAGCTACCTTGGTCACCTGTTGGCTTGCCTTGGTGATTGTGGTTCCAGCTTTGGTCAATACCAGCATCGCATTACTCGACCCAACCCCTTCACGAATTCACTATATAGATAGCCTGCGTGCCGCCAGCGACGATGCCCAAAAAGCGAGTGAAAAGACCTTAGCTCAGTATTTTCAAGATCATCCAGAGCTTGCAAAAAATGGCAGTGGTGCCAGCGATTACGCCACCAAAAAAATTGCTACGATTAATTCTGTAGAACGCGCAATGGCAGCCCAAGATGTACGATTTTTAACGGCGCAACAAGCACAGCAACATAACGCGCAAAAGCTACAATATCTCTCCCCCGCACTCATCGTACAAACACTGTTGGTTGATTTAGCGGGCAATGGTCTAGCACGTCATCACGCCTTTATGGAAGAAGTTGAAGCTCATCATCAAGCACTACAAGGTTTCTTTGCCAGCAAAATTGCCAAAGCCAATCAAAGAGGCGATTTTGCACCTTGTGAGGGTTGTAGCGCAAAGCCAACGCTCACGGATCTTGCGGATATTCCTCAATTTAGCAATGACTTTGCCACACCTGTGAACAACTACACGCCATTAATCTGGTTGCTGCTACTAGCCGTTGGCCTGCTCCTTATAGCAAAACGCCACGTCAACAAGTTAGACAGTGCAAATAACAAAGAGGTGTTAGTCGTATGAGTGACGCCTTCACTGCAAAATTGCATCCGCAAACACAAATCCTGCTAACGGAGCACCAAGCCAAGTTATTTGAATGGGCAGCGGCATTGGGAGCACCGCTACATTTAGTGTTTCCTCAGCGTTTTGCGGAAAATATCGAAACCCTGCAAGCCAGCTTTATAACGCTCGGGCTTGAGCATGAGATTTATTTTGCCAAAAAAGCCAACAAAGCCCAATGCTTTACTCAAGTCGCGTCTAATCACGATATAGGGATAGACGTGGCTAGTGTGCAAGAGTTTGAACTTGCCCTAAGCGGTGGTATTCAAGGTGTAAAAATTGGTGTATCTGGTCCGCATAAATCAGATGCCTTGCTTAGCTTAGCACTTGTACATCAAGCGCTTATCGCCATTGACTCAAGTGCTGAGTTAAGCTCGGTCATTACACTGGCCCGCCAGCGAAAGCGCCCTGCGCGGGTGCTACTGCGCTTACAAACACAACCAACTACAGCCTCACGCTTTGGCAGTCCACTGTGCCAGCTTACGCCATTGTTGGCCCAGTGCCGAGAATACGAGGAGTGGGTAAGCTTAGAAGGATTTAGCTGCCACTTAAGCGGGTACTGCCCACAAGCACGTGGCGAGAGCATCCATACTTTAATCGATGCGATAGATGAGGCTAGGCAAATAGGACTGTCGCCATCAAAAGTGAATATTGGCGGCGGCCTGCCTGTCTCCTATCTACAAAATGAGCAGTGGCAACAAGCCTTGGACTTTGAATGCTTTTTTGCAGGTAAAACCTTTGCAGGGTTTTATCCCTACCATAATGAGCAAAGCCCTGCGGACACCTTACACGCTATTTTGGCAGTGAAGAACGCACATGGGCAAACCGCATTAGCGGCATTACGCCAAAGGAGCCTAACACTGATGCTCGAGCCTGGCCGGGCACTGCTCGATGAGGCTGGCATTAGCTTGTTTAAAGTGCAAGGGACAAAGCCATACCTAGGCACATCTGACTGCCATATCGCTACACTTTCGGGCTCAAGCTTATCGCTGTCAGAACAGTGGTTTGAAAGCGAATACTTGCCGAGCCCGCTGTTACTCACTGCACATTCAAACCGCAAGCAAGGAGCGTATCGCGTGGCCTTTGGCGGAGCAACCTGCCTAGATAGCGACATGCTAAGCTGGCGGTTTATTCCCTTGTCGCAACTACCACAACGCGATGACCTAATGATTTACCTCAACACCGCAGGATATCAAATGGATTCAAATGAATCCGAGTTTCACTCTATGCCATTGCCACGAAAAATCGCCGTAACGTGGGAGAACAATACACTTTCTTGGCAGCTACTTAGCTAAAAGTTACCCAACAACACAACGTAAAGGAGCCTATTTATGAACATAAATGCGCAGCATTCGCTCGCCTCGACATTACACCTAACCCCTTATTTAAGGGTATCGCAAAGCATTGGTAATACCCCGCTAATGCAGTTTTTAAGTCTACCAAACGGTGGCAAACTGTATCTTAAGCTTGAGCAGTTTAACCCCACCGGTAGCGCTAAGATCCGAATGGCGAAGTCTATGTTAGATGAAGCAGAAGCCAGCGGACAACTGAAGCCGGGGGGCTGGGTCGTTGAGTCAACCTCCGGCAATACCGGCGTTGGTCTTGCGCTGCTTGCAGCTGAGCGTGGCTATCGCTTTACCGCTCTTGTGGATAACCATGCGGCAAAAGAGAAAATCAGCAATATGAAAGCTTTTGGCGCGGAAGTGATCTGTGTTAGCGAAGCCGGAGACGACAGCTTATCGACTGATATTCGCGATGCGATGGCCGCAAAGCTGGCACAAGAACAAGGCGCATTTTGGACCGCCCAGCACAATAATTTTGCCAATAGTCGCGGTTATACAGGACTTGCGCAAGAGGTCTTTTATGAACTTGGTGAACACATTACCCACCTTGTCGGTGCGGTTGGCACAGGTGGGTCGCTATGCGGCACAACAAGGGCTCTGCGGGATTTAGGTTGTCATCAACTTACAACGATTGGGGTTGAACCTGTGGGTTCTGTGATCTTCGGTGGACCTGGACTGAATTATCATCAGTCAGGAACGGGGACGCCGGAAGGCGCTGAGATAGGTCCCGTTATTGAGTATGAACTTATCGACAAAGGCGTGAAGGTAACTGACAAACAAGCGTTTAATACCGCCAGATACCTTGCCAAGCACTACGCCCTAATGGTCGGCGGCTCGGCAGGTGGGGTGATATACGAAGCGCTACAGGCGTTAAAAACCGCCCCCGCCGATAGCTTATTCGTGGTGCTCGTTTGTGACGGTGGCGAGAAATATCTCGATACCGTATTCAATGATGATTGGATGGCAAAACATGACCTTATCGACATTAACATCGAGCAGGAGCTCGAGGACCTATTAACGCAATATAAACCTGCCGCGAGAGCCTAATCATGACCCAACAAACTGTTCTGCCGATACTAAATGAAGCCCGATTGGCGCAACTTGATTTTCCCTATAGTAAAGTCATTGAGGTGGTGGAAAATGCCTTTCGCTCACTGCATCACCCCGACTCTGCCAACCCGCTAAAAGTGATTATGACACCACAAGATGGCCGCTCCATTGCCTATAGTATGGCAGGCCGAGATGCTGCAAGTAATACCGTAGGGTTTAAGGTGGTCTACGAATACGATCCTGACAGAAGCCGTAACCAATATCAGTTTTACTCTTTTATCTTCCTTTGCGATGATGCCACAGGCCACCCTGTGGCCCTCATGGATGTAAAAGAACTAGGCCCTATGCGCACATCAGCCACCTCCGCCTTGTTTGCAAAGTATGCCGTTCATTCAGATGCCAAAAATGCGTTGGTTGTAGGCACAGGTGTTCAAGGGCAAATCGCTTTACCTATGCTCGTCACGGCATTACCACAACTCACACATCTAACCGTCCACGGCAGCTATCAAACAGGTTTGGAAGCGGTTCAGCTAAAACTAAAGGAGCATCACCCACAGCGACAAGTTGCGGTATCACAAGACTTAGAAGCTTCAGTAAGACAAGCCGATGTGATCCTTGCCGTTACTGGGTTGTCCGCCAAAGAGAACATTAAATATGAATGGTTAAAACCCGGCGCTGTGGTGATTTTAGTTGGCTATGGAATCGAAAAACCAGTGCTACACCGAGCTGATAGATTGCTCACAACGGATGCAGAGCAAATGAAGGTTACCGGAGATGATTTATTAGACGAGGAAGGCAAACTACCCGCCGTTAACGCGACATTGACTGAAATACTAAACGGTGAGAAGCCAGCACGAACCCACCCTGATGAAATTATTTTTGTCTATAACAGCGGTATGATCATTACTGACGTGGCACTCGGGCGAGCGGTTGCAGACTTTGCCATCACACAAGAAAACGTGGAGGAAGTAACGCTATGGTAGCTTCAGCGCGCGCCGATATTTTTAAAGTAAGCCAACTCGCAGGGCCGCTTATTCTAACCAATCTGCTCTACGTGGCAATTGCAACAATAGATCTCATCATGCTCGGGATGTTGAGCCCGTTAGAACTGGCTGCAGGCGGCCTTGCCATTGGTATTTTTAATCAATTTAGAACCATGGGAACGGGCGTAGTCACGGCAACGGGTAATTTGGTGTCTGATGCAATCGGCAAGGCTAAACTCGCTCAAATCACTCCTCTTTTTAACGCCAGCATGCTTATCGGAACATTTTTGGGTCTGCTATTCGCCGCCGCGATGTTTGCCATAGAGCCATTTTTAAGATTTATCGGTACCTCCGAGGCGATTGCCAATTTGACGACACAATATTTAACCGTTGTCGCTTTGGGCCTATTACCTTGTTTTTGGTTTCAAAGCGTACGGCATTTTAGTGTTGGATTGAAAAGGCCAGGGCCATTGATGTTGATAACCGGCGTATCTGTTGTCCTCACTATCGTGCTCAACTATGGCCTAATTTTTGGTCAGTTTGGTCTACCACAACTCGGTTTTGTGGGGGTTGCGGCCGCCACGTGCATCGTGCTGTATTTATCGTTTTTGCTGTTTATACTATTTGCCAAGCGCGATGACGTACTCAGCCCCTACCTCACTATAAAGTTTTGGCAAACCGACCGTGAAGCACTTAGCAAAACATGGAAAATGGGCATGCCAATTGGCGCAACTTACGGCCTTGAAGCTGGGTTTTTCACCGTGCTGGCGCTATTTGTGGCAACACTCGGCGTTAATGCCTTAGCCGCCCACAACGTGGTAAGCCAAATGGTGTACATCGTATTTATGGTATCTGCCGGCATTTCATCTGCTTGTTCTATTTACATCAGTGAAGCCAACGCAGCGGGAGACTTTCATCATGCTAAACGCATCGGAAATTTGGGCATTATTTGCGGTGCCGTGGTCATGTCTGTTTTCGCCTTAATCTATTTATTCATACCCGAATTTGTACTGCTGCCATTTTTAAGTGCAGAAGAATTACAAAACTCCGACGTCGTTGTTATCGCCATAGAACTACTCTTTATTGCCGCCTTTTTGCAGTTTTTTGACGCGTGGCAAAATATTGGGCTCGGTATCTTGCGTGGACTTGGCGATGTGAAAAGCACGCTAATGCTGTCTTTAATTGGTTATTGGTGCATTGGTCTTCCCGGTGCGTGGTTATTTCAAGAGTTTTTCTCTTTGGGGATTTTGGGTGTGTGGTACGCCTTAATGTTAGGGCTTGCGGTCACAGCGCTATCTGAGATTTGGCTTTTTAATCATAGGGCTAACCGTTTGCTTGAGCCCACATTACTCAAGGAGCAAAACGCATGACAACGACAATGCCAAACCCAGCCCGCAAAGAAGTTATTGCACTGCCGCCCTATGGTGCAGGGCAAACCCTTGAGCAAGCAACAGCGCGCAATCTTCACCCCAATATGATAAACCTCTCGGTGAATGAGAACCCTTTAGGGCCGAGTCCGGCAGCGCTTAATGCTTTTAAAACACAGCTGCATACCGCTAGCTGCTATCCAGACAGCCAATGCACAGAGCTCAGTGAGTGCCTGTCCGCTAAACTTAACGTTGCCAAAGCGCAAATTGTATTCGGCAACGGCTCTGAGGATGTACTCTCAATGCTCTGCAAAGCCTTTCTCAGTCAAGGCGATAAAGTGTTAGTGGCCAAGCCTACTTTTGCGCTTCATGGTATTTACGCCAATATGATGGGGGCAAAGGTACTAGAGGTGCCGATGCAAAGCGATTTGTCCTATCGAATTGATGATTGGCTCGATGCTATCGCATGCCACCCAGACTTAAAAATGCTTATGCTTGCCAACCCATCCAACCCTGTAGGTTGTACGTTTGATGCTAATAATTTGCAGCGCCTCATTGATGCCTGTCCGCTCAATACGATTATCGTCATTGATGAAGCATACTGCGAATATGCACAAGGCCATAAACAGTTTACTGACGGCTTAGCGCTACTTCAAACACAGCCCCGCCCCTACGCGGTATTACGGACTTTTTCCAAAGCCTATGGTCTTGCAGGGCTTAGAGTGGGCTACGGCGTAATGGCAAATGCACAATTGGCGGATTATCTGCACCGCGTACGTACACCTTACAATGTAAATCGACTAGCACAACTTGCAGCGATCGCGGTACTACAAGACCCCTCATATTTGGCAGACACGGTCACGCAAACGAATCGCGAAAGGGAAAAACTCAGCGCCTCCCTCACCGAGCTGGGTTATTTTGTCGCGCCAAGTCTAGCCAACTTTTTATTTATTGATGTCAAGCAGCCGTCTGCGCATGTCGCATATTTGCTGCTGCAACAAGGAATAATGATAAAACCTTGGCTAGAATCAGGTTTTGATCATTTTGTGAGAGTAAGCATCGGGCTGCCAGAGCAAAACCTTAGGGTGCTTGAAGCTTTTAAACAGTTGTAAGTATCGCCCTCTACGAGGGCTTTTAAGCACAAGCTGCCTGCTGATTTAAATGGTAAAGTACTTGGCTGTCGGCCTTATGCGTAAATAAGGTCGACTTTTCTGGAAAGTACTTGCCTGCTTTAGCAGCAGCAAAGATGTCTTCAATTTGGGGAGCACGACAGATGGTAGTTACAACATGAGCGTCATCACTCAGCTCAACTTTATTTTTAGACCACAGCTCCTCAAACGCTGGCAGTGACTGCAGTGCTCTACGCAACTGGGTCTGAATAAGATAAGAATCGCTTGTCGCGCGTCGTAGGACAAAATATAGAGCAGCTTTCCCCAACCAAATAGTATAATCGGCCTCAGTCTCCGAGGATTCACAGATATCAAAATTGCTTAGGTGCTGTTTGAATTTGGTAACATCTACAGCTTGTGTGTAAGATGCCTGCACCGCGAAACTCGTTATCACCGCATCTTGCTGTGGAACTAACCATGCCATCATCCGAGATTGAGGCGCATGACGTTGGCTTGCTGCAAACATCCTGTGATGTCCATCTGCAATTAGCCATTGCTGATGCATTGTGATCTGCTGCCTGAATTCTTGTAGCACGTAAGGGCTTTCAACAGCATAGAGGCGATGAGTACACTCACCGCAATCACTGTACCACTGCGCAGTTTCAACACATTCCGCTTGCCATCGCACCTCATCCAAGTCAAGTTTTCCGACCAAAAGACAAGGGGGTAACAGCAACTTCTCGCTCTGAACACGCTTTTTCAGCGCCATAGCATGAGAAACCGAAACCGACTCGTGAGGCAGAATTGCTTGCTCAGGTAACGCTGAAACGTCGAGCTCGGCCAAAATGCCGGTAACCAAAATATCACCTTGCTCCACTTGGTAAAGATGAAGTGGTCCATCCGTTATTGTGATCATAAAATAAACCTTGCACCAATTTAGATACAATATAACATACCAATTACTGAGTAACATCAAGTTTACATGACAATTTATACTTAGCTGGCTATTGGAAGTAAATTCAAAGCAGTTAGCGCTAAAACTGGCTGCTAGAAAGGCATTAATAATCCGATTAGCTACAAACATCCACCGCCAGCGCTAATTTCTCAATACCATGTGCGGGCAGCCAGCGTTTGTACTCAACAAAGCCATGCTTATTATACAATTTTATCGCAGGTGCATTTGCGGTCGCAGTTTCAACAATCACTTTTGCAGCATCAAACTCCGTTAAAGCAAAATTCAGTAATTTACCCGCAATCCCTTTGCGAAAATAACTGGGATCGACAGTCAGGCTATCTATTTCTAGCGTTTTCTCAAAAATGACAATTTCAATGACTGCGGCAAGATTTTGATTTTCAAAATATCCATAAAAGTGACTCGTCGCACCGCATATATCTTCTATCGTTCGAGATAAAGGCGGAAAATAACTCACCCCAATTAACTCAGCTTCTATTTTATATGACCGTTGAAATACATTGAAAATCTCTCTCGCCACCGACGCATCGCGATTATTTAATTTTTGGATCATATATTCCGCTTCCCAAATATTCCCATAATTGTACCAATCGGTACTCAAAAAAGTACCAATCTATTGGTCAAAACACAACGCAACCAGTTGAAAAATTTCCAAGTTTCATGGAAATGCGATATAAATGGAGCAGGATCATTGCTTTTATTAACACCAAGGAGGTGCCCTTTGTCATTAGCCAAACACACTCTCGATTTATCACTCACGGATAAAGTGTGGTTCAAATATGTGACTCTAAAAAACAAAAATGAATTGAACGATAACTCTCAAGTATCACTCAAATCTATCGCTGCGCTGGGCATGCTTTCCGGTGGCACTGAATTTTTATTTGCATTATTAGTCTTCGCCTTGGCTGTCACAGCATCCTTTATTGATGGCGAGTACCCACGCTATATCGCTTTTCCTGCTTGTTTAATCGCATTTTTAATTATCTTTTTTACTAAAAGAGCCATGCTGTACAAAAAATTTGGTTTTGGCTCTCAATGGGTGATGGACGTGTCGAAAAACCAATTAACCATTTCGCCCAAAGCGATAAAAACAAAGGTAACTGGTACGCAAAAAATTGCTAGAGAAGACATTACTGAAATCACCTTTCATTACTTGCTATTGAAAGACCGCAAAGGCGGAAGAATAAAAACCACGGCCAATTTATGCTTTGCCGAAATCTTATTAAAAGATGGTACAAAAGTAGAACTCAATGGCACCCGGGTCGGCTTTTTTGACTTACTCTACTTGCTTATATTTTTTGACTATCCCTTAGTTTATCGAAATACGTCTGCTGGCGGCAGCTCTGATATTGCTATCATTTTACTGAGACTGCTCTCTCTTTCTGCCATTGCCGCCGGTCTTGCTAAGCTTGTGCTGAATTAAAAAGGTTCACGCTTATTCTCGTGTAAATTGTGTAATAAGCGCTTCTCCTTTGTCGCCATTGATTTTCTCAATGGCCTCAAGCATTTCAATGATCCGTTGACGATCAAACGGATTAGTGATGGTATTGCGCACATCGTCGATGATGGCCTCTAAGTAATTAAATAAGCTTTCCGTCGCGTGTTGATCCGCACTTGCGCGAAACAGTATATTTTTAAACGCTTCCAACACATTGACCATGACATAGCCATCGGTCTTTGCATAGTTTCTTATCGGAGTAAAATTATCATGCAGTAATTCATCAAAAGACGCTTCGTGAATATATAAAAGCGGCTCATTTTTAGCGTGTTTAAAGGAGTAGTTCACATCGCAAATATCCAAACGCTGGATAAGTAAAATACTCAGCATATCAATCGCCTTTACCGCTGTACCGGGGTCATTAATGCCTGGGCTCATGGCCTTCACTGCAATCTCCGAGATTTGTGTTAAGCCATAGCGATAATGGTCGCTGATGTACTCTTCGACATAAAAAATAAAACAGCTAAGTAACGCATCATGTAGCGCCTCATCTTCGCTAAGATCCTTGTTGCACTTAAGAAACGGGTAGCCTTTAACGGTAAAAAACCCTTGTTTAACTGCAATATATATTTTTAAGTCATGTTGCTCACACAACGCACACAGTTTGTCACTGTGTACTCCCTTAAAATACCCCTCTTCTGTGCTGGGTAGGTTATGCCAACTTGAGAAGTCAGGAAAGTTATTAAAAGGCTGCTCTTGCTGTTTGGTGATAATATTCTTCATCTCATTTTTGGTGTTGTTAAACAGATCATTTAGCACATTATCGACCTGTATGGCGCGGGAGATTGAATGGATAAAAAACACAAAAAAGCCTAAAGAGATCAATCCAAACACCAGTGAAAATAAAACCCCTAACGCCGGGATCCCTGTTTCACCATTGCCCACGCCACGAATGTTTATCAGCATAATGATGGCATAAATGATACTGCCGAGATAAAATCCCAATACCAGCTGGTGCGACTTTCTGGTGATAAGGCCCGGCAGTACTCTAGGTGATAACCCAGCGCTGGCATTATTCAGCACAATCATCACCATTGAAAAACTAAATACCGTCAATGAGATGATACTCCCCACAAGCGTGCTTAAAATGGTTCGTGCGTTCTCTTCACTGTCGACCAGTACAATCGCTATAAGCTCTTTAAAGCTACTGATAGGAGCTGCATATTCGAGTGCCGTGGTTATGAGCGCAAAAATAAAAAATGCAATAGCAAGTAAAGAGGGGTAAAAACCGATACTACTTATCAGTTCGCGATAATTTTCGGCCAACTTGCGAGGTGTGAACATGGCTATCCTTTACACTTTGAGGGTCTGGTTATATAGCCTAGCAAGGCTTGTGCAATAGAGTAAGTAAAACAGCAAGTATTTTGGGGAGTTAGCTTTGAAGGGTTAGCAGAACTAACCCTAAAACGTACTTGCGATTATGCAATAATCAAGAAACCAACAAAGGCAATTGCAGCCGCAATCAACGCATAAGGTAGTTGAGTGATGGCGTGACTGACTAAGTTACAATCTGAGCCTTGGGCTGCCAATACCGTAGAATCCGAGTAGAAACACGCCTGACTTCCAAATGATGATGCCGATAACAATGCGCCTATCACCAGAGGAATATTAGCATCTACAGCAACGGCCAATGGCATCACGATAGGAATAGTCACGGCGAAGATCCCCCAACTAGAGCCTGTTGCAAAAGCCAAAATAGCCATAGATAAAAACACCATCGCAGGCAGTAAACCAGCTGTCATATAAGGACTCAACGCATTTATCACATATTGTGGCAATAACAGTTGATCGCACACATCCTTAAAGATAAATGCGGCGATAACCGTTCCTATTGCAGGTAGCATGCATTTAAAACCATTGATCATTTGCTCAAGCATGTCTGCAAGCGGCATCAACCTTTGCACCATATAAAATGGGATAGTCACTGCCAAAGTCGCTAACAAGCCTTTCCATACATCAATGTCAAAATACACCGTAAACGCCACCAGCAAACCAATGGGCACCAAAAAGTTAACCAGTTTACCTTGAGTGTCGGCTTGTTCAAATTCCTGCTCAATGGCTTTTGCAGCATAGTGATCCGGTGTATGTACTTCTTCCAAATCAACCTGCTCAAGCGCAGGCTGCCCTTGTTTAGCTGCAAGCTCTGCTTTTTTCATTGGGCCGAATAGTGGCACAACACCAAATATCACCAGTGGCACCATAATTACAGCCACCCAAGCATACAGCATGTAAGGAATGGCCTGAATATACGTGCTGATCCCCTGTCCTTCTCCCGCGACACCGTTATCAACCAACAAACCGCCAAAGAACACCGCCCAAGTCGAAAGTGGTACTAAAACACAGATAGGCGCAGCGGTTGAATCCACAACATAGGCAAGCATTTCCCTAGAAATCTTAAACTTATCGGTAACGCGGCGCATCGTCTCACCAACCGTCAGCGCATTGAGATAATCATCAATAAAAATGATCACACCTAAAAAATAGGTCATAAGCAAAGACGACTTTGGCCCTTTTGCCATTTTCAGGGCATTACGTCCAAATGCTAAGGCACCGCCCGTGTGCACCAACAGCGCTATCAAAGCACCAAACGTACCACATACAAGAATAAGCCAGCCGATGGTTTCATCGCCCATCACTTTTAGCGAAGCATCAGCAAAATTTGCCAATACGGTGGCAGGGTCTAACAATGCGAGTCCTACAAGCGCCCCTAAAACAAGGGACAAGATAGGACGACGTAAGATAATTGCAAGCGTCAATACGACGACTGGGGGAATGATACTAATTGCACTTGGCTCAGCCATGCGAATTTCCCAAATCAAAGGAATTTGAGCAGCGGAAAAAAGGGACGCAACATCGGCTATAAACAGCGGTTGATGCAGTCTTATCCGTTTCCCAAATTCAGAACAAAAGGTTAAAATCACAGGCACTTAATGGCGTGTGAGGATCTGCCTAATATTGGGTTGACGAGTTGACTGTATGGCCCTCATTGAAACATCGCGGAGAAAATATACAGAATTTGACTTTGCGTCAATTTATTTTTTGTCTAATGCTAGTTTTGCCATGTGCTTATTTACTTGCTCTATCTCTTCAGCGGTCAATTCGGCGTAGCGTCTAGGGTAAGACCACCCGTACCCCCAACGAAATGGCGTCGGTAAATAAGGCAACCCACCAAGTCGCACACCCGCTAACATCAGGGTTGCCACTTCTTTTTGGCCTACCGCAGCAACACATTTTTGCAAGGCAATGTCGGCATTTTCGCGCTCTATAGCGGTACCACCTTTCCAGTAGGCAAGGTCGTGCGCCGTACAACAGCTCAACCACAGTTCATTTTGCGCCAAAGTACCATCAGGAAATGCACTACAGCCATCACTTGTAAATGGCTTTAACTCATCGGCACTGCCATGACTAGCTGCAAACAGCAGCGAGAATATAATTACTATTTTTTTTATCATCGTAAATTACCGTATGGCTACTTTCATAACTTCCAAGCTTAGCTGGCGCACCTTACACTTTCATTTCCATCAGCTGCGCATCTTCACCATAACTTTTGCATACCTTAATTGGCTTTGGGACAAAGCCTAGTTTCAACCAAAACCCCACGCTATTTTGTACAGCCACGAGCCGAATGCGACAGTACCCCATTTGGGTCGCCAACTCAACTAAACGTCTAATCATCAAGGCACCTATTCCCTGCCCAGATACGGCTTGTGAAACAACTAGGTCATGTAGAAACAACGACGAACTAGCCGGTTGTTCAGGAAGTAATGTAAACAGACTCGGCGGCTTTTCATCGTGCCAAGGGTGCGCCAGTAAATAGGCATCCACGGCTCGATGTTGTTTAAAAACAAAACAACTCTTTGGCGAGCGCATCCATTTACTTTTTAGGATATCCACAGTTTCCGGCGCAACATCATGATACGCCTGATTTTGTAACGTTAAGATCTCAGGCCACGACGCATCTTCGATAGCGTAATAAGTCATAATTTACTCACATACAGCACAGAGACTAATTGCATCCTATACACCACCATTTTGGCCTTCTTGAAATATAAGAATGGGATTTAGGTTCTAGGGTTTTACGACTATTGGCATCAAAAACGCCGAGCACTAATGCAATGACAGGCGCGTCATCTATTGCACCTAATGTGCTACCACACTCAGGGCAAAAAGCGCGCGATGAATAATCCGAAGAACGCCACACCTTAGGCGCACCGCCAGGTCCATCCCAGCTTACCTCTTCACTTGCGAACTCTACCCATGCAACGGTTAGTGCACCGCTATGTCTTTGGCACATTTTACATGAGCAGGTATGAGGGTTATGAGGGACGCCAATCGCGGTAAAACGGATCTGCCCACATAAACATCCTCCAACAAAATTGACAGCCATCCTTGTGCTTCCTTAGTATTTCGCCATTATCCTAAATTAAGTACGATAGTAAATTACCGTGCCTATTAAAGTTCCAAGTGAAACACAAAACTGAACACTAAGCCACTGAATTTGTGAAGAATTAGGTAATTTTCCTTAGCTATGCACTTTTACCATCGAAGCTATCGTGGGGCTCGCCGGTAAGTTCATACTTCAATACGCCAAGCTCCTGATAATAATGCAAGATATCGATAAAAGATTCGTATTCTCTTTGCGGTGAAACCGTCAACGCAAAGCGCCCATCATCCAATTGCTCGCTCTCCACACCAGATAGAATAAGCTCTTGAAGCAGCTCTATGTTTTTGGCATTTTCTAACTCGTTTGTAAAGCGGATCCGCAAAGAGTGGTACTCACTTCGAGCCACTATATCGATAACTTCTAAAGTACCTTTGGTATCTGGTGCAACCAAAACGTGGTCGTCATAGTTAACACCAAAAGCAAAAAGCGGGGCACCTTTTATCTGATAAATGTTATCGCCTACTGCCATAGCAACAATAAATTCTTCAGCACATCCTTGGGGATGGTTTTTAAAAGTAAACCGTACTTTGTCAGTAACTACATCATTCATATGGATACAAACCGCCTTTACATGGACTGATCTCGTTTTATCTAACCGACCGTAAGTCCAACAAATAAAAGTTACCCACAATTACAATTTATTACTTGTATATGGGCTTAGATTGCCAACATGATGCAGTAACGAAACTGAAGAGAAAATTAAGCAATGATCTTAAAGAAGAGTGATGGCTGTTCGAATTCATAGCGAAGCGAGAGCAATAACCCCCTAGCGTTTGCCCCAAAGCACATCAATTTCTTTACCGTCTTTAACAAACTCTAGCTTCACCGTCACTTTGGTGCCATTTTGTGCCTGAGGAAAAGTGCGCGTACATTGCAATACATAATGGGCGAAAAAGCGGTTATAGAATCCATGTTCGCCCATGTCATCAAAAAGATTAAATGCTTGTTCAAGCACAGAATAATCCCCTTCTTGGTGATAAGAGAGGTTAAGTTGTGCAAAACCATCGCATAGGTTTTTAATATCCTGCAAAATCCGCGGATGTAACTCGACTATTCCTGCAAGGGTTTGGAATTTGCTCGCACCTAGCCTGCGCCAATCCCGCTCTTTTCCTGCAAGTTTTCGACACCCTTTTGCTTTGAGATATTGATATGTCGCCAGAGCCACTTCGTTATGAGAGTTAATTTGCGAATTTAACAATGCCTCAAAAATCGCATCATATAATTTCACTCGATTTTCTATAGTTGCCCGCTCAGGTAGTATTTTATGATTAATGGGTAATGCAGCGGCAAGCGAGATGGCCAGTCTTCGACTATCAAACTGACCTAATAAAGGTAATAGCTGAATAAACGCGTCATGGTCTAGGTTTAAGGTTTTAACGATTCGCACATTATCGGCATCTTTGAGTATCTCGCTCAACCGATGTTTTGTATCCTCATATTCAAACTCTGGGATCATGCCCCATACCGATAAATCATCGACCAAGTGGTCCAGCTCGTTACTGGTCACACTCGCCTCTTGCTGTTCATGTACGAGCGTCAGACCCAGCGTAAACTCGCGTAGCTTAGGCGGCGTTGATGTTGAAAAGGCCACCATCTGAGCATCAAAGCTGAGATAGTAATGACATTTATCGCCATTAATATCATCTTGATAACCACGCATTCCAAGCGTAGCAAGTTGCACTCTATTTAGCTTGTCTCTTGTTTCAATGGTTTTAAATGAATAGCTGTTACGGCTCATGGCCGACCAAGCACCAAAGCCTAAATTGAATCCATAGGCTTGCTTGATTTCAGTACTGGTTTGAAAGAAGAAGCGCTCTATCTCGATTTCATCTTGGTAACTAGACTGAGTGATAGTACCAACCCGCCCAAATAGCGCATCAAGATGCACCTGCTCTAGGCCTTTGGTAGTTAATTTCGCTTCAAGCAGCGATTGATGACTGGATAAACGCGTGTATTCAAACTTAACACTTAACTCGGCTTTTAGCTTTGCAGCTGTTTCAATATTTGCTAACACCGCTTTTTTAATGGTCAGCAGCTCGCTTTGAAGTCGTTCTAAACTGTCCGTTAGTGGATCAAGCTGTAAGCGATCTTTTAATCTTAAGATCAGGTCGTTTTGCGCTTCATCGGGTGATTCTGTTGCGACGAGTGAGAGGATTTCTTCAACCTTATCCAGAGGTGCGTTGAATATCCCTGTCAAAATACTCGAATAAGCTTGCTTAAATCCGGTTTGGTCGGCAAATTTGGCGTTCACTCCCCCAGTGATTGTTAAAGCGGTATTCGACAATGTTGATTTTTTAATTGCGAGGAAAGTATGGTGTGGTTTATCTAAGCGTTTAGAAAAGACAACACGAAAGCCACCATGGATCTCGATATTAAGGTTCACATTCAAAGCCGAATCCAGGTTAATATCAAGTAATTCTCCTTGATCCAACCAACGGCTAAACATATCGAGATTTTGCGCGATTATATCTGACCACCTAAAATTGGCGCTCACCGTTAACGCCCCTGCCGTTTCCATCATCAATGCATTGTTAGGTGCAAGTGACTTAACATCCTCAACATCGAAAATAACCGGCATAGTTGCAAGGTCGCGGCCTAAGGCAAGACCCACAGCTTCATGTGATTGATGGCAAAGGTAGGCTGCTAGTTTACATTGCGCCTGCCCATCTGTATTGATACCAAGCAGCTCCGCTTTGGAGGCACCGGTGAGATCAAAGTCAATGTGTGTGCTGTATTTTATCCAGCACACCTCATCACTATAGGTAAGTGTTGTGGTAGGTTCGAGATCTGCATTAACCTCTTTTTGCTCACCAATAATACCGTCTTCATCGATAACAGTGCTTGCGTTGATAAGCTCTATCTTACTTTCACCGGTAACACTTGCGGTTATCCCCTCCAATGCGAAGCTACGGCTTTCTACTATTTCCCCGCGCCAAGGTAACAAATCACCATGATAGTCTTTAAGTGGTGTGAGGGTAGTCTCGACAAGCGTTTGTAAGCCCGCCATATTCAGTTCAATCGTCATCGAATTTCCTTTTCATCTGAAGTGGAATTATCTAACCTAAGCTCCGATTAACTATAGCTGTAATTTAACCCTGAGAGGATAATTTCAGACCAATAATTCCAATCACTATCAACAGCAAACTGAGTAGCTTAAGTGATGACAACGGCTCTTTAAAATAGACAAAGCCAACAATAATCGACCCTAGCATACCAATTCCAACCCAGACAGAATAAGCAACGCTAAGCGGTAAAGTTCGTAGTGCAACACTGAGAAAGTAGAAACTTGCGGCCATCGCCACTAAAGTAATAATTGAGGGAACAGGCTTCGTAAAGCCGTTGGTAAATTTCAAACCAATAGCCCAAACGACTTCCAATAAACCTGCAAAAACAAGTAGCAACCAGCTCATGACAACTCCAAAATGGGGTCGTCCCCGCCAGTAAAAGAAAGCTCTGGAGGTCGTCCACCAGAGCGAGAGCAAATTAGCACGCCGGTGAAGCTAATTCA
Organism: Pseudoalteromonas sp. CO342X; assembly: GCF_004208915.1. NCBI lineage: Bacteria > Pseudomonadati > Pseudomonadota > Gammaproteobacteria > Alteromonadales > Pseudoalteromonadaceae > Pseudoalteromonas > Pseudoalteromonas sp. CO342X. Next base: position 240,100 of record NZ_SGPH01000013.1, on the reverse strand, counting down.
AGCTTCACGGCAGACAAATTAAGACTCAATTAAAATTGTAAAAGAGCCAATATTGCCTAAAAAATCGCAGTTAGCTGTGACAGACAGCACCTTCCAACCATCTTGCTCTATCTGCTCCATCTCTTGGTTGAGTAACTCAACGTCTGGTCCTGGCCAAAAAAAATGCTTTTTCTTATTAAATATTACAACTCTTCTCACGCGTCTCTCCATGCGCAATTATCAAACCGGCTAAGTATACAGCACAACAAAAAAGGTACAAAGGCAAATAATGGTTACGATTATATGATGATTTATTACTGTTTTAGTGTGGGTAAGACCGCTACAAGTTTTATTATTCATCATGTCCAGCGCAAAAGACGTAACACCAAAGGCTGCAAATCAAATCAATACATTACTCACGTTTACCCTTAGGTGATATTACTTCGCATGTTGACGTATAAAGCTATCAAGCGCCGCAACCGACTTAATCACATAGAGTGTTTTGGTTTGCGTGCTTTGCTCTAACTGCGATAAAAATTCTTCATTCCAAAATTGCGGGCAGCGCCTTAACGTTTTAATACTGGCAATCGTCCCTTTAAACACTGAGCTACCATCTGGCCAGCCTTCAGGCTTAGTGATCATGCTTTTTAAAAGACGTTTTATCACAAACCAATAACTCACTCGATATGGTAAGTCGATGTAGACTAAGGTATCTGCTGCATCTAAGCGCTGTTTAAACGCATCTAACGGACCAAAGCCGTCAATGATCCACGCATCAGTATTTAATATGTTTTGATGTGCTTTATCAAAAGCGGCTCTGTCAACAAACTCGCCATTTGCTTGGTAGAGCATCGAGTCTAATTGATATAACGGGATGCGTATTGCCGCGGCCAGTCCTTTACTCACCGTAGACTTGCCGCTTCCCGGTTTACCAAAAACTGCTATTTTGTTCATGTAACCTCCTTGCTGTGGCCCCACAAGGCAGATACAAAAAAACCCACCTTACTTTGGTGGGTTCATTAAAAAGCACACAAAACCACCACTCCTAAGGAATGGTAATAATTCGTGTACTTGTGAGAAATAGTTTTATATCCATACCGATACTTTCACGCAATGATTAATTCTTGTCAAGCACACACAAGGCCAGATGAGTGAATTGAGAAACAGCATCACTTTGTTGGCAAGCGAGTCACTGACTTTAGCATCGCTACTGTCTACTGAACAGTAAGTTGCCGCCAGATAGCGCCAAAAATGAAGCACATGCACGATTAAAACGTTTAACCAGTTTAGGTTTACTAAACCACTGCCTTAGATACAGCCCAATAACAGCGTACATAGCAATAGCCACCACCTCCAGAACGAGAAAAGTAGCTCCCAATAGTGAAAATTGCTCTGTCACATTTTTTGCAACGTCGACAAACTGAGGGAGAAAAGCGGTAAATATCAAAATTGCTTTTGGATTACCCGCAGCAAGGGCGAACTCATGTTTCATCAGTCCGATAATGCTCAGATTGCGGACATCATCTGAAACTGGACTAACGTCTGAGCGCCATAAATTATAAGCAATCCATAATAAATAGAGCGCGCCACAAATCTTAATGGCTAGAAACAATATTTCCGACGTATATAGCACAACTGCAAGGCCTGACGCGGCAAGCGCTATCATCACACAAAATGCGGCGAGCCTTCCAAACCCTGCAAGTAGAGCTATACAAAAACCATAACGACGAGCATTATTTAGCGCTAAAAGATTATTTGGACCTGGTGCTATATTCAAGGCAAAGCACGCTGGGATAAATAAAAGTAGTGTCCAGATGTCCATAGTCTTTCCTTTTAAAAAATATTGGCTCAGCGATTAAATTCTGACTTTAATAGCCCAAAGCACGTTAGGTCGTGAAATTGTTCTTTCCAATATCCACTTTGTCGTCTAACCCCCTCAGCTTTAAAACCTAGCTTTTCTAGCACAGCCTCTGACGCATGATTTCCCGGCACTGTATCTCCTTGAATTCGATTCAGTGCGCCACATGTTAGTAAACCACCAAACGCGGCGGAGATAATTTGGTGCAATGCTTCCGTGGTATAACCCTTTCCCCAAAATTTCGGCATCAAATCATAACCGATAACTGCATTTTTCATCGCTGAGTTCCATGAGTTAAAACCACACGTACCTATAAGCTGCTCAGTGTCTTTTAATCGGATAGCCCAACGGATCCCAACACCGCTATCAAATCGAGAATGAAAGAAATCTATGAGCTTTTCAGCTTGTAATCGCTCACTAAACGCCTCTAAATCGTAGTATTTCACTACCTCTCGGTTTGAAAATAGTTCAAAAATAGCATTACTGTCGCATTCGGATAGCGCCGTAAGCTTCAAGCGTGGTGTTTCAAATTCTGGAAATTGCATATTGATCTCCTTAACATTCAAAGCGCAACACAGAGATAACTTCAAACCGCGATAAATAGCATAGTGAAAGTTATTTATACTGCGCGAAATAGCACTTTGACTGCATCTAAAAAGTGGCTGGATTGCGGCTGTTTAGTATTAAAACTTCTACCACCATCGTCTTCGACCACAATACTGTAATTACCTGACTCAAGTTCAGCGGTATACCACTGCATAAACTCAGAGAACGACATAGCAATCACAAACTTTTCGTCTTCATCACGACCAAAGTTTATCACTTGTCCAACTGTGCCATTTTCGGCCGGATCAAAATCTAAACCAAGGTAGTTGCCTGCCCAATCATGGGCAAACGGTACCCACTTTTTATTGGCATAAACTTCTTTGATAAACCCAGGAACGTGAGAGGTTGAAAACATGCTCAGCTCTTTCATTCCCTCTTCACCTTGTGAATCGATGATTTCAGCCCACGAACACCATTCTTCATAAACTCTGTTCAAAGGTAAAAAATTGAGTCCGTAAAATAAACCAGTATTGATCTCATCTTTCTGGCCGTTATGTTCGAGATACATCGCTTTCAATCGCTCATGCAGTTCAACACCGAGCTTATTCTCTAGACTTGCTATTTCACTCGCTGTCGCCGGCTGATTAAGATCACACAAAAGCTCAGGTAATGTCGCCTGTACCCATTCCATCAAGTTCATTTTTATTACTTCCTTATCACTCAAATCTAAGAGTTAGTTCCATTGATATCTAATATACGCGTGTTTGCTCATCCGCCTTCAACCAAACCGAGCATGCCAATCATTGAATCGGTTCAGCAACTCTGTGCTATTTAGCTTACGATTTGCTGTGCTTTCAAGTTCCAACATATGCTCGCTTGGATCTGTACTTAGCACTGACAGAAAAACATTTTTGGCAAAAACGCCTTCTTGCCTCAACTCTAAAAGCGCCAATACAAAAGCGTTGATAATGGGGTTAATAATTTCTTCAAGATAATTTTCATAGAGCTTTGCATCTTCCAGTTCAAGGCGAGCTGCGAGTAAAGTAGCAATACCTTTAAAATGCACATCCCTATCGCTTAAATCCCACTCAACGGGAGAGAACTCAAACTCAGTATTATCATCTAGTGAAAGCCATTGCTGTGTCATGGCAACGTGATAGAGCGTCATTACACTGTCATCAGTACATAAGGCATAACCGAGCAGCTCATCTGGCTGGTGTATACCTTGGAGGTTTGTAAAAGTAGTTTTTACGGCATCTTTGACGAGACTTTTCAACTTATCAAAGTCAATCAAATCTGACATGGCACAACCTCCATACACTACACTCTGGATAACACACCAAACAGATCCGCAGGCTTATTTATCTGCTAATGACATCGACCCAACTATTTTGCCATTTTCGATTAAAAAGAGCCTATTTGCGATAGGTGCGTTGCCGTAACTATCATCGTTCCAAGCTTCGCTATGTAAATAAATAAACTTATCCAATAAATCGTGCGATGCGTCTCTGGATACCACCATTAATCCGGTACGTCTCGCTATTGAGACAAGTAGCTGTTCGGCATCTAGCATTTCGTGCGCTTTCAGCATTTGCGTTTGAGATAAAATCGCTTCACTACTAAAAGACTCTCCGCTGGCAGTTAATACTTGGTTGTTTAGCACTGCGGACGGGACAAAGGTTACATCTAAAGCATCAATATTTTGAAAAGTCTGTGGAACTACCACATTTAAATCGATCTCTTGACCATCTTGGTGTGTTAAAAAAACGAAGTTATCTGGCGTATCATAACCAAAACCAATCACGACTTCTGGGTCATCTTCTGGGCCAATTAATACTGAATAAACCGCACCATATTGAATACCAGGCCAATCTCCAGCCTTAATAATGGGGTATATTGTTCTATCCTTTAAGTCCATTGCTATTTCCTTAGCTAAGTTGTTTGGTAAAGTAGTTTCTATTGGCATGTCTGCAACAACATTTCCCGAAAACGCAGCTACCAATAACAGTATTAAAAAGACCTTCATAAAAATTTAAGCCTCAGTCAAGTAAGACGTACTGCGCAATTGTCGGTTCGAATGTGTTCGTGCTTATGCTGACGGTTGTAAGGGAGATAAATAGACGCACTAGATTTTTGAATTTATTTTACGATAACCATATCACGCAATCTAAATACCATACTATTCTCAGCAATCCCTGCCAGTATCCATGCTTTTTTATTAAATCACCTTTGTTCCTTTTTTCAAGGTAATTTTATTAGACCATTAATAAAAAGTTCAGTGACGTGGAAAAAGGTATGCTTGCATGCCGTTTAGTCTAGGTTTTTAGTGGTCGTATAACCAAGAATAATTGAGTGCTACCGTGTTGGTCTCAGCGTTTCAATAACCTTCGCATCCATCCAGTATGGATTACCTTCCCAGTAACTGGAGCCGTCTTTTCTGACTTTTTTGTCACCTCGCCAAAAGAATAAATACTTTCCGTCTGGTGATACTTTAGGACGTTGCTCGTACGCAGCCGTATTAATCGCATCTCCCATGTTTATTGCGTTTGTCCATGTGCCATCTTGGTTACGAAAACTAATGTAGATATCAGGCGTGTTTTCACCTTCCTTTTCAGCATCCCACATAATATAAGACTCATCTGGTGCTATGTAGGGATGGGCAATGTACTTTCCTTGGTTAATTGCTTTACTCATTTTGTGCGGCTTTTCATATTTGCCATCAACAAGCCGTGAATAACTCAAATACCCACTGCCGTCTTTCAAATCTAAGACATAAAAGTAGTGTGTCCCTTTTGCTGAGGTAGTATAACCTCTGATTGGAATATCTTTAAAAGGCTCGATGTTTTGTATGTGTGAAACCGGTGGGCTAAATTGCTCCTGATATGCTTTTTTATCTGCTTCAGGTATTGATTTTTCAATCCATTGATTGTTTTTATATTGCATCACAATCCATGTTGGTTTTTGATATTCTCCACCAGAGCGAGTAAAAGAAAGCTCTGACATATCTGGCAAAAACAACACTTCAGTCTCACGGTGCTCATCCGTAGAAACGACACCTGGAGCAAATTATTAAACTACAAAACATAGCAATTAGAATGCTCATCTGCTTCATAAACTATCCTTTTATTAGAGCCTTTAGTTTCAAGTAATTATAATTGCACTAGGAAACAGACAAATCCAAGCACCTTTACAAAACCTGACAATTACACCGCAAAGCCGCGCCATTGTGGTATCAAAAGGCCTGCAATAAACCAAGGAACTTGTAGTACGAGAATACACAGTGCATACAAACGCAACTGCTCAGCAGTCCATAGCGCAGCAAACCATCCTATGATAAAGAACGACTTCCACCCTTCTATTTTTTCAGCCCCACCAAAATTTAAAATCCAAAGCCAAAATGCCGCAAGTGTGACATGAGAAAGTATCCATGCAAGTAAACTCATATCTTATCCAACTACTAACCCTAAGGCCAAAATCAGTAACTTAGCGCACAACCCACTGCGAAAGCTACCAATAGTAATTTTGGTTATTTGTTTTCTTTCTCACTCGGGATGAAAAACTCAACTTTACCACAAGCTTTACAGGCAAACATATCAAGTGCTTGTCTACTAACAAGTAATTCACCCAAGTTACCTAAAACCCCCCATCGTGAGCCTTCATGAAACTCTTTGGAGCCCAATTTCACCATAGACGAGTCACAACGAAGGCATTGTAATGACGGACTTTTTAATTCTGGTAAGCTCTCTTTTCCTTTCTCACAACCACAGTTCCAACAAACTTCAAAACTTGTTTCTTCAATCTCAGTACTACAATTTTTGCATTTCCAACTCATGATACCTCCTAGTATATGCTTAAATCTGCAAAGGCGACGCTCAAGATATTCAATAGGGTCTGCCATACTTTGAAACTACATTCGCTTGTCATTTTGACTGTCCAACTTGCTCATACTTTTCAACAATCGCATTGGCAATATCATTTAATTTCCCTTGCGTGTTGTTCGCTGAAACATTCGTGGCAATAAATATTCCTAACTTCTGCTTTGGATAAAGCGCAAGCCAAGTGGAAGTCCCCATAGAGCCTCCGCTGTGATAGAACATAGGATTAGCTGAGTGATACTCGTATGTATTCCAAAAAAATGCGTGGCCATGTTCACTGCTGGTTTCTGTTAATAAGGTGCGCGACAACAGTACTTCTTCTGCTTGGGTGCTGAGTAAATACTGCATATAATCGGCAATCGAAGCTGCATTGGATGTTAGTCCGCCTTCAGCAAACGAGTGTAGACTGAGTAACGGTGCAATTTTGCCGTTTCTATCTACCCCTCTCGTTATTTTACTTATCTCACTGGGCTCTAAACGAAACCTTGTATGTTCTTCACCCGATTGTTCCGTGATCAATTGCGCAACAAGTGTAGATAATGGTCGGTTATACACGTTTTCCAAAATATACCCAGTCAGGTTTGCGCCAACATTGGAGTATTGAAATGTCTGACCAGGCATTGAGGTAAGTTGGTACTGAGCTAAATCTTCAAAAAACTTCGCTTTTGAATAGTTAGAGAACAGCTCAAAAGCCTTGCCAGACTTTATATCTGCGCTTGTATATGCAAAATCTTGCGGTAAACCACTTCTGTGAGTCGCGAGATGACGCAAAGTGATAGGTTTGCCTAGATGTTGAAGGTTTTGATAATCACCACCCTGCAAGTACACCCTAATATCTTCATCTAATTGCACTTTTTTATCTACTACCGCCTTGGCAAGCAACAACCCGGTATAAGTTTTAGTGATGGATGCAATTTCATACACGGTGTCATGGTGTGGCTTTGTACCATCAGGAAACTCGCCAAATTGCTTTTGATAGTTAAGCTTATCATTCACAATAGCGATGGAAGCAATTTGTGCATTTTCCTCAATCAGAAAATCTGTTAGTTTTTTCTCAACAAACGCGTCAAAGTCTAGTTTGCTATCGTTGTTGCAGGCGGTTAACACCATCAAAAAGAGCATCAAACAAAGTAGGGTTAATGATTTCACTGAACGTAGCAGCATATTTACTCTGGCGCCTCGGTTAATTGATTGATGTATGCCAATAGAAGGCTTTTATTTACTTCATTATCAACCAGTCGCACGGCTACTTTGGCGTTTTTCAGCGCTTGTAAGTTATCTTCATTCGCCTCAAATGCCTTTGCTAATGACTCATAGGCTTGCCAAGACTTAGGTTGATATTCGGTGTAACGTTCTGCGACTTCTATCGCTTCTATGACTCGGCCTTGTCTAATCAAATACGTACTAATGAAGCCGAGCCTATTAACACTATTCCAACGCGTTGATCTTGGCAATATAGTAAAACCATAGCGCTCACTTAATTGGTCGTAGTTGTTATTAATATTTTGTAGAACATTACCAGATTTAGTCACGATATCGCGATACTTCTTTTCCTTTTTTAGGTCGTCTCCAACAACAGCAAAAGTAAATAACTTAAGCTGCGGTCAGCGCACAGGTCTACTGGCGCTCACTTGTTTTCTTTAACTTTTGTAGCGTCTCTTGGTCAAGACCTGGCACAACTGTCGCTTGCGAGCTGTTTTGAAGTATTTTTTTGATAGATGTGCCATCCACATTTATAGAAAAGACATCATAAAAGCCATATACATTCTCTGAAGCGAAATACACCTTTGTGCCATCTGGAGACCAAGATGGATCCCATTCTTGAATGTCATTACGAGTCAGCCGCTTGTTATTGGCTCCATCAATATCCATGACATATACCTCCTGATTGCCATCTCTATTAGATAGATAGGCTATTTTTTTTCCATCTGGGGAAATTTGAGGAGACATGTTATCAGTGTCGTCTTGAGTGAGTTGAATAACCTCACTACCATCCAAATTGGCAATGCTAATTTGGCTTGGGCTGGCTTTAGATTGATATAGTAATCGCCCATCTGGCATAAATTCTGGAGCACGACCTTCAAGATTTTTAATTTGGCGCTGTTCACTACCATCTGCATTCATTAACCAAATTTCTTCTTGCCAAACACCTTCCTTATTTTCATATTCTCTGCCAAACGCTATCGTCATTCCATCCAAAGACCAAGCAGGTGCACTATCCCACACATATTTTTTACTGGTTAATCTTTTCATATTGCGGCCAGTAATATCAACGGTATGAATTGACCATGTTTTGAAGTTATCGTATTTACCGTAAAAGGTTACTTTTTCTCCTGATGGTGAGACAGCAGGATAGCCGTCACTTGACGTAGCTTTCACGATCTTTACTGGCGATTTACCATCTTGGTCACTTAAGTAAATCGCTTTGCTATTACCGTCTTTAAAACCATATATAATACCATACGACTCTGTTGATGGTTCGCTATATGATTGAACTTCATGGATAAAAAACAACATAATGGTGGAAAAACAAGCCAGTTTTGAGATACCAATTTTTTTAACAAGCATTACTCAATCTCCCTTTTGTAGTTGTGTATCTAATTGGAAGACTACAGAAGTCTATCTACCAAAAACATGATGTTTTATTGATTTTTCGCTGAATTACACCGTTTCGTGCTATTTTGCTGTCACAAAACGTAGATATTGCTATAAACCCTTACATTTATTGCGTAAAATCAATCAATAACCTCTGAACGCAGCCTTCCCTAACTCATTGATATTTAGACTCAATGAACAGAAAATGAATAAATTTACCAAAAACCACGTTATTTTCTTGATATTTTTTCACTTTTGCCTGTATTTTAGCTTTGATAATCTCCATTTTTTAGCTAATTTAACCCTATTTAGCAACAACATTGAAACAAGGTAATTCATGAAAAGAACACTTGCTGCCACTCTTATCGCTAGCGTGACTACTATTCCAACAGTAAACGCTATCGAGATATTCAAAGATGAAAAGAATAGTGTCACGATTGGCGGCTTTATCGATGCTCGAGTTATTAACACTCAAGGCGAGACTGAGTTGGTAAACGGCGCATCGCGTATTAACTTTGACTTTAAACGCCAATTGAAAAACAACTGGCAGGCTTTCGCACTACTTGAATGGGGTGTAAACCCTGTTGGTAGTAGTGATATTGTTTACAGCAACCGCTTCGAATCAATACAAGACGAGTTTTTATATAACCGATTAGGTTATGTTGGTATTAAGCACGATGAATACGGCCAAGTTACCCTAGGAAAACAATGGGGCGCTTGGTACGACGTGGTATACAGCACCAACTACAGCCTAGTTTGGGATGGTAATGCCGCAGGTGTTTACACCTATAACAAAGACGACGGCGCGATCAATGGTACTGGTCGTGGTGATAAAGTGCTGCAATACCGTAATCAATTTGGCAAACTGAGCTTTGCGGTACAAGCTCAGCTAAAATCAGATGATTTTTATACTTGTGACGTCGTTGATATTTCCAGCAGCTCATGTGAAACCCTATTTAATCAAGGGGATAGTGCAGCACAAATGGTAGAGTTTAATTCAACCTACGGCGCTTCACTCACCTATGCAGCAACCGAAAACTTAACCCTCACAGCCGGTGTTAACCGCGGCGAGTTTGATATTGTGTATGCTGCTGGTCGAAATCAATCGGTTAAAGATTTAATTTATGGTGTCGGTATTACCTACGGCGATTTCTATAAGCCAGGTTGGTATGCAGCTGCAAACATCAATAAAAACGAAAACCACGATACCGATAACCTAGGCCGCTTAATCAAGGACGCCATTGGATTAGAGTCGCTTGTTAGCTACCGTTTTGATAATGACGTGCGTACATTTATCGCTTACAACGTATTTGATGCGGGCGATGACTATGTGATCCAACCAAATTTTAATGCTGATCCTAATGATGTTTTTAAGCGTCAGTTTGCCGTGATAGGCGCACACTACTTTATGTCTGAAGACACCATTTTGTACATTGAAGCGCGTAAGGACTTTAGTGACTTCTCAAGCGCCGATGCCGCGCAAGAAGCACAAATGTCACAAACCGAAGACGACGGTATCGCCATCGGTTTCCATTACACGCTGTAAGACTAAGCACTGTAATAACAACTTCAAGTGCATCAAAGCTCATGACTTTCATGAGCTTTGATGCACTCATTGATTTCAACATTCTGCCCGTGGCTGTATCTGGCCAAAATATACGATATTGAAAACTTACAAATTTACAATGAGTTTAAAAATGCCAACACGGCTGATTTATCATTTGCCGACAAGCTTTCGTAAGCTACTCTTGCTGCTTGCGCTTCACCATCATGCCATAAAATAGCTTCTTCAATCGTCCGCGCACGGCCATCGTGCAGATAGCTTGGCTCAGCGGTACAAAACTCATTGCCTTGCCCACCTAACACATTATCAACACCACCTGTCACACAAGCAGACAATCCAATCCCCCATAATGGCGCTGTTCGCCACTCAGCACCGCTCGCGATGCCTTCACCTAAGTTATCCGCAAGACCAGGGCCCATATCATGCAGTAATAAATCGGTATACGGATGGATCGTTTGCGCACGTAACTCCGCAAATGGATGATACTCACTGGTTTCAAATGTTGCTGTATGGCAACCTTCACAGCCAATTGAGGTAAAGCGTGCCTTTCCTAATTGCACCTCAGGGTCGTCAAGCCCACGCTGCGCTCTTACACCCAATAAAGCGATATATTTGCTTAACGCAGTGAGATGTTGATCAGACACTTCTACACCGCCACCTCCGCAGCTTGATTGTGATGCCCCACAGTCGGGATTTGGAAATACCGAGTTGGTTACCCCCATATCCGTATTAAATGCACTAGCGACTTGGTGTTTAATTGATGCCGCCGCAGCTTTGTAGCCAAAGCGTCCTAACCGTGTTTGACCAGTAATAGGATCGTTCACGCGCTGCGCTTTGCCCGAAATACCGTCGCCGTTACTGTCGTTTTCATCCGCCAGGGCTAACACCGCACTCTCTGGTATCGCTTCAAGTAAGCCCAAGCCCACCAGCTGAGGCGCGATACGGGCTGAATAGCGTGCTGGAGTGGTTTTATTAAATTGGTAATTGGGTGAACGCAAACCATTATTTTCAGTCCACGAAACAATCGTTACATCTCCCTCGCCTTGCGTCTCGGTATCTATGCCTGTGTTTTTAGGCTGTAACACATTCCCTAATAAGGGATGGGTGTTGCCATTGATATCGGCCACTTTAAACACCCATTTTGCCAATGAGCCGCCAATAACTGGTGGAGCCGCACGACCATTGCGAACATGGCAAGCTGCGCAACTGTCGTTGATATAGTGTGGGCCTGACTTTCCAACCACCGCACTAAACACGCCATTTTCTCCGTTGCGTTCATCGTGCTCACCATTAACAAAACTACTGTGGTGAATACGCCGCCCCTGAACAAATGCCTGTCCATTTTGGCTCGATAAATTGGTCGCCATTTGCATAAAGTGATTATCAGGCTCATTAGTGTAATTGTATGGCAATGTGGTTTTGCCTCCTAACCACCCAGCTTCTGCAATCGGGTAAGAATCTTCGCGTTGTGATGATGGATCAGCAAAGTCGCCAACGGTTTTCCATGGGACAAGCCCTTCACCTACCATGTATAAATACGTTGTACCATAATAATTTTCTCGTCCTTCTGGTGGCGCATCAAGAAACTGGCTAACTTCAAACTCCATGCGCTGACCAACTCCAAGAGGCAAAAAGCCTGCCGCAGGGTCCCAATTTAGCGGTCTGTAGTCATCAATGATCACTCTGTAACGATATTGATCACCTGAATCACTTATCTTATTAAAGTTCGTATCATAACTGCCGTTATCAAGCTCAACGACTGCACCGCCACCAAAGTAATTACCGTGGTACTCAGCAACTGTGCCTAACCCACGATACCAAGCACGAAATTCGCGTGCACCAAGTTTCCATTCTGTAATAAAGGTCACTTCAATACGTGAGCCGCCTTTAGCTACAAAGTCAGCGATTTCAAATTGCGCAGTTCGATGCGTCCAATAATGCGATAAATAGTGATCATAGATTTGAAACTGATCTTCTTTTGCATGGCGGTCTCGGCCGCGATCAGCAAAACGCGTAATTAGCGCATCTCCACGGTCATAACTCACAGCTTGCTCTAAAGGTGTTGTTGCATCATAAAGTGGCACAATAGTGCCAAAGCTGATCTCACAACCTTGGCTGTCAACTTGGCGCCCCGTTGGGGTATTGGGACATTGATCTAGATTATCTGGCACACCATCGTTATCGCTATCATTGTTAGATGAACCAGCGATATTGAACTCAAGCCAGTTTAGATTTAACTCGCCGCCCGCCATTTCAACACGAACGGTATGCACGCCCTCATTTAACGTAATCGACGCAATATTTTGACTAATAAAGGTTTGCCAGCCACCCGTAGCAGGCACAACGGTACTGGCAACTAGATTACCATTAACAACAACATTATATGCTCCATTACCAACTTGGGAGGCAACGCGTGCAGTCAAGTTATAGCTTCCAGCGCCTAAATTAGCCTGATATTCGAGCCACTCTCCCGCCGACGTCCAACCTACGTTGTAACCACCGCCGTTGTCACTGGTCAGGTCAATATCAACATCATCATTGCGATATTCGCCACCTGTATTGCCTGCATCGTTATCAAAATAGTTGCTATAGTCTTCCGCTTCGATACGAAGTTGTTCAGTGATTAAAATGCTACATCCATCGGAGTTTACCACATCCCCTACAGGCGTATCTGGACACTGATCGATACCATCATTCACGCCATCATCATCGCTATCGTTACCAGCTGAAGATTCTGAAAGTATGTAGGCCTGCTCAGCGGTATCTACGACCGTTCCGTCCTCCTGTAAGTAAGTGAACCAAAAACTAACCACATCCCCCACTGCTAACCCAGATATTGTCAGCTCATTGCGACCATTAATCACTTGCATGCGGACATTTTGCTGCACACCGCCGTTGACTCGATAATGAACATCCGCCCAGCCGGTAGTGTTAACATAGAAAGTTAAGGTATCCAGAGAGACCTGTTCCAATCCATCGGGTAAATTATTCAGTGGACAGCCATTCGCATCAACTTCTTCATTTGGTTGAGTATTTGGGCACTGATCGAGGCTATCCTCAACACCATCTTGATCGCTATCGACAGGGGCACTACCGCCACCAGTCCAGGTAATATCGTCAATTGCCATTTGAAAAGAATAGTTAGGTTCTTGCCCAGCGACAGAGACAATATTGAAGTGATTTTTAATTGATTGTAATGCCACTAAGCTACCCGCTAACTCCGTGATCGGAATACGTACTTCCCCCCATTGACCATCACGAACAAGGCCATACTGATTGGTGTTCGCGGGGAATGTGATCCAATTCTCATTAGTATAAGTGTCAGCGATGCCAATTCTGAAACTCACATCCGCAGGAATTTTAATCTTAAAATTTAAATAACCATCCCTAAAGTTGCTCATGTCTCGCGCTTGACGGCTTTGAATACCGGCTCCAAACCACTGCGCTGGCGAATACTGCCATGCAATCACCTCGTTGCCTTCATAGGCAGGGGTATTACCCTGAGTGAGTGAGTTTTGGTTCCACACATAAATATCCGCGTTGCTTCCCGGCACTAACTGATTATCGCTTGGCCCCTCACTAAAAACGCCAAAGGTGCCAACTTCGGGCGCAATGACATTGCCGCTGAACACTTCACCTTGACCATCTAGCTCATAAATACGCACATAATCCACCACCATTTTCCCAGGAAGTGGCGCGCTCACCTGTTCGTTGCTAAGCGCGTCCGTAAATAACCCGCCGACAGCCAAATTCATCAATAGATAAAATGGCGCGTTGAATTCATTTGACTCTTCACTGATGGCAAACGGGCTATCGAACATATCATATTCGACCCCATTATCCTCAACTGTGAAACGGATCGTTTCTTCGGTCCAATAAGTACGATAGATAACAAAGCGATTGGTTAAGGGGGTAGAGGACAAATGTGCATTATCGGTTTTGTATGCCACACTTGCTGCACAGGTTGGATTACCTTCATTGCAGGCGGCATCTGCATAAAAAATTAAGTTTGAACCTGTATAGTTATTGCTTGGCGCACCGGGAAAGCCTGCATCATTGCGAGCGGCTTGAGATTGGCCCATTTCCATGATGTCGATTTCGCCTTTTGCCGGCCAGCTAGCAGTACTCGTCCCTAGCATCCAAAGTGCAGGCCAAAGCCCCGTGTCGACATCAGATACCTTCATTCTGATCTCTATCATGCCATATTGCACAGCAAGCTTATTCTTACTCTGGATCTTACCTGAGGTAAATGCCTTGCCGCCTATCGCTTGATTTTTTGCTTCAAGAACAAGGCCTTTGTTTCCCGCCTCGCCTACAATGTCGCTAATATAGACGTTATTTTCACTGTACCACTGTAATTCTTGATTACCCCAACCACATATACCTTGGTCACAACCATCCCCGATATCTATATTCCATGTGTTGGTATCTAAATTATTAAAATTATCTTCCCAAAGTAAATTCCCCACAGCCGCGTTACTTTGCGAAGACGCACAAACAATTAGACTGATAACGCTAATGTTTGCGAGCTTTGCGATTAACTTGCTACTCGTTTTCACTTTATGTCTCCAAATGTAATGTATAAAACTGCTTTAGTGATCAACCACTAAAACACGGATCCTTTTAATCACTTCATAAACTGCAGAAATGAAAGCGCTTACATTTCAATCCATAACAACCCCGAACAATTGAAAAATATAGCGCTTTTCAAACACACAAGCTTTACTACACACCTTTCAGCGCGGTGTAATCGTATGTTGAATGTTAAACCTAACATGTAAGCGCTTACATTAACAAGAAAATAACAACAATTGTTATATTTTTTACTTTTATCAATTGATGGACTAACGACAAATCGAGCGCTGTGACCAAAGCACACTCAGGGAAATAAAAGTCAAACCGCTGAGGTCAACAGACACGATGGATCTCATATTCAAAGAAAAGTGGACTGTTTTCATCATGCACTTGCTGTGAAAACCCCAGCTTTTTGAGCAACTGAATGGACGCATGGTTGGATTGCTCCACTCCCGCAATGAGGGTACTCCAAAGCTCTGCATTGATAACTGCATGGATAAACCCTTGCAGCAATTCACTGGCGTAACCTTTGCCCCAGTGTTCTTCAGCCAATAAGTAACCGATATGCGCATCACTTTCGTTTTCAACGTAAACAAACAAGAAGCCAATTGTCTCATGCTGCCCAAGCTTAACTTGCAGTAAGCGGCTCTCTGAACGCATACGCTGAAACCAGTTTTCGGCCTGTTTTGTTGAGTCAATACCATGAAAATAAGGGGGAAGGTTTTCAACCACGTTAGAACTCAGGACATGGGGAATTTGCTCTATCAGCCGTTCACGCTCGAGTGCCGGAAAATCGTCGTTAACCTCAATAATATGCAACCTTAAGGTCTGAAATGATAATGCCATTAGCTTCCTACTTTTTATCAACTCGATTGTTATCCTAACTAGGATACTAGCATTGCTTCTTTTAATGTGTAAGGCGCACGCAGCTATTTGCCGCAACAATTGGTTGGATATAGGTTGTACAATCAACAAGATTGACATGCACAAAAGTCCAACGCTGTCATTTTTACTTGCTTGATAAAAATTCAATATAATAAACAACTTAAAAAACAAACAACTAAAAGATCTACTGAAGTTATTTGCCATCCCCGCTTGAAATATGTTTAAAAATTAAACACATTGTTTAACAGATAAGTACTTAGAAATAGGTATTTATCTACATTACCGAATAATCAAAGATAACAAAATAACTGGATACAACATGAAACTGAAAAAAGTAAAATTAAAAAACCTTAACGCAAACAAAGCGCTAGATGCTAAACAAACGAAAGAAATAGCAGGCGGAACCGGCGCTTACAGTAAAGACTACGGCGCATGCTATACCGCTCCTGAATTTTGCCCAACAGTTTATATCTGCTAAGTATGCCAAGCCCAGCAACTAGCTGGGCTTGGCTGTGTTTCTCAATCAAGCTATCTTTTTAATTTTACATAGAACTCTTACAGCTAACGTTACTCTACTTTTGCAAAATATTCGTCTTAATTGAAAGTCACCAACCTTATTCAAGACTGTCAGGTGAGCTTAGCATAGGCCTTTAATAACTGGGTGATTTTCCTCCCTATAAAACATGGACATAAACTTAAAAAGTACTAAGAAACTATTTTAAAATATTTTTATTTCATAAAGCATTTGCAGAACCTCATAGTATTTTTTAGTAATTAATATTTCACTCGCACCAAGAAAAATTAGACTATAATTTGTCGGTAACGTGAGGAGGGATTCGATGAAAATTATATTCTTGATGGCAGCCTTTTTTCTTTTTCACAATCTTCAGGCGGCTGCTTCACCTGAAGCTCGCATGATACTGGCTGTTGATTATAGCAAGCTGTCAGATGATGAAATTGGTCAGGTCAACAAACTCTTGATCGAAATGCAGCCTCAAGACGAGTACTTCGAACATACGGTAGCAGAGAACGAAAATCTTTACTCTATCATACAAAACTACACTAGATATTCTGATGGTGCCTCTCCATTATCAGTCACCCAAATTGCAAACGCAGTAGCTAAAGCTAGTGGTGTTGGTAACTTGAATATAATTAGACAAGGTCAAACTCTTCAATTTCCATCACTGCCAGTGCGTCCTTTCCGTGAAGGTGCATCATATAATCAATATCAAGAGTTTAACCTTGAAACAAAGGAGCTAGCAATTTGCTCCGCAGATGGGTGTGATCCTGTTGGTTTACCAAAAACCTTGATTAACAATCAACGTCGCAGCCTTGCTGACTCAGGTGCACTGTCAATATCCGTAAGTAAAATAGCCCCTCGTGAATTTGAGAAAATAGACGTACTACTCTCAAACCTCGGCTCAAAGGCAACTTTAATACCTTCTGGATATGTTGAAATTGAACTACTGCAAGATGACTTTGGAGTTTCACCAACAATAGTAAAATCCCACCTTCCACAGGCTCCAAGTGCTGGAGCTGCATCTCTATATATAGTGGATAAATTTTCAGAAGACAATTGTGCACACGGTAATCTCGTTGAAGATGTTGTTAGAGATACACTGACTAAGCTTCAAGCATGGGATGAGTTAAAGGCAAGAGTTCATAGGCTTGAACTAGATTTTTGGAAAGACCCTGAAAAAGGAATTAAAATAATCCGGAATTTTATAGACTCTAAATATGCTGACTTTCATGCTAAACAGCTATTCGAGAAAGAGCTTTACGATATAAAAAAAGACGTCGAAAGAGGCGCTGCTCGTGATGGTATCCCAGCCTTATATTTGAGAGCATTGTTGGAAAACGTTGAAGCCGACAATGGTATTCCAGTTTTATCAGCTTCCTTTTGGGTAAAAGATCAAGGAATAAGAATTCTACCTCGGGATCATAGGTTTTATGAGCGGACCTTCATCTTTGCTGCTACACCAAATTTATCTCTCGAAATTGAGTCAGCGAGCCTTCCTGAACCTCAAGGGAGTGTATACTCAAATCGTTCTCGCTCTGCAATTCTTGTTTCGGCTTTTGACGCTAACCTTGCTATTACAAGTATGTTTTCACGTAATGGAGATGGAATAGAATTCATTGATTTAGGTACTGTCACAGGTCAATTTGGTCATTGTAAAAACCGTAACGACCATGGCAGTAGCTTTGCAACTCCAAAAATAGCAGCATTGGTATTCAAACTCGCAAATGAATCTCCACGCGACAAAGTAATTAGGCGAGTTTTACTCAGTGCCGATATACAAGAAAAGTTTGTGAATAGAGTTCAGGCTCCTGGCTCACCTAGGCTAGATCTTGCCAACCTTGATTCTGGCCTCTACGGAATTAAGCATAATGGAATTATTGAACGATTAAGTTCCACTTCAAAGAAACACACTTTAACGGTTGATCAGATTAAGCAACCTTTTGGCCTTGTCAGCGGAAATACCCCCTCTATCGCAGGTGTATTTTTCGGAGTAAATGATACGTACGTATTCAGAGAATCTCTCTGGAGGTGGAGCCAAGCTAAGGTAAGTACATTCAGTATTGTAACAGACATAGGCACTATTGAACTTAGTGAGTTGAAACTGAAATATAAAGGAGTCATTGCTTTATGAAAAAATACTGTCTTATAAGTATTATTTTTAGCACATTATATATTACGGGTTGTGACGAAGATTATAATGGAATAATGCGAGAAAAAGTACGTAACGCTTTAGGTGAAGATTACAATAACTACTACTTTTTCTCTTATCCAACTGATAATTTTGGAATCGGTACTATCCACGTTTTAAATAAACCCAACGAACCGATAAACACATCAAATCAATATTGCGCGACATATAGCTGCCTAGGCCTGGAGAAAAATAGAGTCTTAGGCAAGTCAACTATAGACTTAGACGGATTTGCAAGCACAGGCTTAAAAGGCGGAGTCATTACATTCTCTGAGAATGAATCAAAAAGCCTTGGCTTGAGCTTTGTCTTGCCCCAATTATTCGCAGCTCTTGGTCTTAATGGTAATTTCGAAAAGGAATCTGTTACACGGGCCAAAATCACTCTTGGCCAAGCATACCCAAGAACCCTTGAACGAAGAAAGTTTAGAGAGTTTATCACTAGAGCAGATATTGGCGCGGATACATTCCTTAGAGAAGCTTTTATGGAAGGACGTCTTGCCGTCGTTGTATCCGACGTAGTTATTGAAAATATGACAGTAGAAATTATGGTTGATTCTAAATTACAATCAGGGCTAGATGCTAAGCTAATTGAGATTCCAGGAGGGGCTTTTTCTGATTCACAAGTAGGCTTCAAGCTAAGTTCTTCCTCCCAAGGAACATTTGTATTTGAAGTGAAAAACCCTGTTATCTTAGCAAAATTTACTAAGAAACAACCCAGGGGGGGAGAATTAGCAGATGAGAACTCGTGGGATGATTGGATTGCTATCCCGACGATTTCAGAAAGCTCAGAATAGATATCAAAATAATTTCCCAATCTTACTCACGACAGCACCAAAATTGAGACAGTTACTAGATCACCATGGCGTGCTGGCAAAATAGTGAGACAAATAGTCTATCAATGCCCTCACGGTTGGAGACATATACTTTCTCGAAGAATAGAGCACGTATATATTCATATCGCTTGGCTTCCAATCAGGCAATACCTGCTTAAGCTCGCCAGATTTGATGTAGCGGTTAACCAAA
Source organism: Pseudoalteromonas sp. CO342X (assembly GCF_004208915.1). NCBI lineage: Bacteria > Pseudomonadati > Pseudomonadota > Gammaproteobacteria > Alteromonadales > Pseudoalteromonadaceae > Pseudoalteromonas > Pseudoalteromonas sp. CO342X. Next base: position 220,492 of record NZ_SGPH01000013.1, on the reverse strand, counting down.
TAAGTGGGTTGAATTGCCAGACCAGCGCCATTTAACGCTGCGTGCAATAAGGCCGTTGCTTCGTTCGCAGTTAAACGGCAGTTTACGGCTACCGACTGTTGTGAGTTACCTTTGCGCAAATGCCAGATATGCTGCTGAAAGTTCTTATACCCGAGGCACAAGTGCTCAGCTAGATCATCTGGCTTTTTAATTTCACTTGTATTCGCAAGGTATTGCGGCGACGCCACGATAACTGAGCTACATACTGCAATTGATTTACCAATCAAAGAAGGGTCCGGTGCAGAGGCAATACGAATAGCCAGATCTATCTGACTTTCAGTGAGATCGGCCACAGAATCTTGCAAATCAATGTCAATATTTACGTCAGGATGTGCTGACATAAACTGTTGAATAGCGGGCACTAGTTGAGAAAAGCCAAAAGACATACTGGTTGCTAGTCGAACCGTACCAGACAGTTTGCCGCTGGTATTCGCCAAGCCGGTTATGGTGTCGGCTTGCCTCAGCCACTGTCTCACTTCTTCCAAGCAGCACTCCCCTGCTGTCGTTAAAGACACCCTTCTCGTGGTGCGATGTAATAAACGAATGTTTAGCCAGCTCTCCATTGCTTCAATGTACCGAGTTACCATAGGGCGAGACATATCTAGCCTGTCAGCCGTCGCGGTAAAGCTACCTGTGATTGCAACGTCGGCAAAGACCTTAGCAGCGGTAAGTTTATCCATTCATTTGCTCGATTTATGAAACAATGATGTTTAGTTTGGCATGTTTTTCTGAGCCTATCAATTTCATATCATCTGCTCCGTACTAAACCTATTGAGGCAAAAGATATGAAACACCTAACGTTGATAGCAGCATCGATTTTATTAGCGAGCAATGCGATGGCAGCAAACACCACCCCACTTACACTGGATGTTTATAACGCTGACAAAAACAGCTTCCACGTTAACTCAACACTGGTGATTGGTGAGAGTGAAGTGATGGTCGTAGATTCAGGTTTTACCAAAGCGGATGCTCTACGCATAGCAGCCAAAGTACTCGACAGCGGCAAAACCTTAAAGACGATTTTTATCAGCCAAGCTGATCCGGACTATTATTTTGGCGCGGAAGTGCTACACACTTTATTCCCTGAAGCTAAGATCCTAACCACAGCGGCCGTAAAAGCAGTGATTGAAGAAAAGCTCGCGGGTAAATTAGCATTCTGGACACCAAAAATGGGGGAAAATGCACCTGTTAAGCCATACATCCCAACAGTTGTAGAGGGAAATACACTCTTTGTAGATGGACACAAAATAGAGATCCACGGCACGCAATCTGAGCTGGCACACCGCCCCTACTTATGGATCCCGTCAAGTAAAGCGGTTCTGGGCAATGTTGCAGTCTACGGTAATGTGCACTTATGGATGGCCGATGCGCAATCCCAACGCAGTCAACAAGCGTGGAGTCGCCAATTAAAAGAGTTAAAAGCACTCAAGCCAGAGGTTGTAATACCTGGTCACATGAAAGCAGGCACCAAACTTGATGCAAGTACCATAAGCTACTCGCAGCAGTATTTAAGCGACTTTAGTCAGGCAAAAAGCAGCAGCAAAAATAGCGCTGAACTGATTGATAGTATGTCTGCACGCTACCCTGATGCAGGATTACCGATGGCGTTGGGTATTGGTGCTAAGGTACATATGGGAGAGATGAAATGGTAAAAGTGCACTACTTCTTCGACCCCATGTGTGGCTGGTGTTACGGTGCGACTTCACTGTTGGATGCGATTGCAGCCAACAGTGACCTCAAGCTTGAACTGCATCCTGGAGGTATGATTGCCAACCAATCTATAGAGAAAGCGTTCCGCAACCACATTCTCACAAGCGATGCGCGTATAGCCAGCATAACAGGCGCGCAGTTTGGCAAAGGTTACATCCAAAGGGTGAAGAGTAACGATCCGATGATCCTTGACTCATACATCACCGCTCGTGCCATCATAACCGCTGAGCAATTGGGCATAGCGCCACTTAACATGCTTAAAACTATTCAGCATGCCCACTATATAGAGAGCAAACAGGTTAACCGAACTGAAGTCATAGAAGGACTCGCGGTAGAGCTTGGGCTAGATAAAAACCACTGGCAACAAGCTATGCTGGCAAACCAAGGGGCTGAGCAAACAAAAATCGCGCAAAGCCGTCTATTAATGCAAAAGCTTCAAGTTACTGGCTACCCCACCCTTATCCTTGAAAAGCATGAGAAACAGATAAAGCTTCCGCATACTGCCTATTACGGTAAGCCCGATGCTTGGCGCCAGTTGATTGATGACTATATACACTAGTTCTATGACAAGCTTTTGAATTGAAATTGGATCAGCTGTTACGCTAATGCGAGCCCCAAAAGGGGCTGTCGGCATATCCGCTACACAACTTTGACGTTGTCACACCAATTTGCATTTAGATTGCAACTAACCTTGCCTCTGAATTATCTAACTTTTTGGAATTGCCAATCCTTTAATTCGATAACGGACATGCTTTTATCAGCGGTTAGTTCGTAGAACTTACCCGGTCTAAGTTCTACTATAAATTCATTATCTGCTTGTCCACTGTAAACCTTGCTCTGTAAATCCCCCCAAGCAAGATGTAAATCGCTGTCTCTCTGTTTAATAGTCAACCGTCCAACTTCCGTGTTTTCGTATACACCTTCAAGTAATGACTTAAGCGAAGGTGATATGCTCCGGCGTTTTGACAAATCTTCTCTTTTAGCGGCAAGTTCTGCCTTTGCTTTCTCGACATAAACAGCAAGATCAGTCATCTCCTCTTGATGGAATTCAATAAGCTTACTCACATCTTGATTAGTTAACATTTTATAAGCGATTTCAGTTATTCTGCCATTTAACTCATTTGCAATGAGCCCACTTTCGTTATGAACAACAACGACACCAAGATTTTTTTCGGGAGCGTAAGATACTTGAACAGAAGCGCCATCAAATCCCCCTGTGTGCATTAACACACTTTCACCAGCGACTTTTGAGTGCATCCATCCCCATCCATAGCCGGAAAAATAGCTATCAATATCACTAACCAGTAGTTGTTGAGACGCTCTTACAACCGACTTGGGAAACGCTGAGCGCTCTGCATTTATTGGTAGCAAGTGGGTTATCAACTTACCCCAATCATTTGGTCTGGCAAAGATACCCACTGAATACAAAGTCGCATTGTTTTTATTCATATAAATCTCAGATTGACCACTTCGAAATTTATATGAATATGGGCTTGGAATAGGCCAATTTTGCAATCTCGCTTGGTCAACATCTGCTGTTGAATTTTTCATTCCTGCAGGTGAAAGCACTAGCTCTTTAATCGCGTTGGGCCATCCTCCTTCATAGTTCTCATCAAACCATATTGCTAAAAGATTGTACCCAAGGTTTGTGTAACCAAACTTACCTTTTTTAATTTTCGGGTGCGGTTTTAGCGAGGAAACAAAATGAAGTCGTTGCTTTTTGTCATGGTTTCCAGTGTAAGAAAAAGTCCATGTCATCGCGTCATTTGTTAACCCGGAGCGATGAGACAATAAATCTCTGACTGAGTAGTTGTCAGGATTGATAAAAGAAAACTTAACGTTTGGAAATAACTGCCTCAAAGTAGAGTCCTTAGAAAGCAAACCTTCTTTTTCAGCCTGTAATGTCGCCAGCCCCATTATCGCTTTAGTTGTCGAAGCGAAATAGTAAACCGAATTTGTATCGACAGGGATCTGCTTTTCAACATTCGCCATACCAACGTGAACTTCGTGAGTAATTTGACCATCTTTAATCAATACAACGGATGTGCCTGAAGCCGACTTAGTCAAGGATTTAGCTTTAACGATAAAGTTGTCTAAAGGCGTATATTCTGACGCTACACTGACAGAGCTGATGAAACAAAGTAAATAAACGAAGCAAACAAAAGTTTTACTAGGCATGTAATTCCCTTCTGAATAGATAAGTGCTGCATTGTGCGTTATAGTGTACACAATATCACTGTACGCAATAACGCACAACATAATGAAAGTTAAATCGGAAATTTCCAAAAACCTAGGTGTTAGATTAAAAGACATCAGAAAAGAGAGAGGCCTAAGCCTAGATAAATTGGCCAACATGACCGGCATCTCCAAGGCGATGTTAGGACAAATTGAAAGGTTTGAGTCTAGTCCAACAGTTGAATTATTGTGGAAGTTGGCGCAGGGTATTGGCATAGAGTACACAGTGTTACTTGATCCGAGCGACCTGCAGAATTCGAATAACTCTATCAACCAAGAAGGCTCTATATTTGCTCCTGTTTATTCATCTAACGGGTGCAAAAATACCGAGGTGTTTGTCATTTCTCTCATTCCAAATGATGAACACTTAAGAGAGCCGCATGATAATGTTGCCGAAGAACTTGTTCATGTTCTAGAGGGTCAACTTGAAGTTTTTTATGACGGTGTTTGGCATCTCCTTAAAACTGATCAGAAAACCAAGTTTAGTGCTGCGCAAAAGCATGGTTATAGAGCTTTAGATTCTGCTACAAAGTTTATTAACGTCATAGTTTATAAGTGAATTTCATTTTAACGAATTTTTGCCGATTGACTTTAAACAAGCAGTCTCTGATATTTTAGACTCTGAAGTATTGTAGTGTGCGTCCGCTCATTACTATCTTCAACTTTTGAGCGTCATGCAAAATGTGAGACTTACCCACGCTATCAATACTCAATTACACATTTATGTTAATTCTAGGATATATTGCCTCGTTCATTTTCATTGCAAACAGCATTGGGTGGCTATTCACTTTGTCCTCAAGTGTATGATAATCCTGACCAAAGCCCGTATCATGGAATTGGTTTTCGAAGCTTTTACTTAACTCATTCAACCTAATATTGCCATAAAGGTCCTTTGCTTCGATGCCTTGCCGATCTGCACCAGAGAATCGAACAATTTGCGCAAGTCCTTCATGTACCTGTTCATAGGCATTTTTTAGCTTATTGTTTTCGTTAATTATAGACTCAAGATCCTCACGCAATTTACCGTCTACACTTCCACCAACGAGCTTTAGTGTGCCATCTTCCTCTTGCGATAAATCTAAAGAGCTCAAATCAATTCTTGGATTTAAGCTACTTTGTTCTTTTTTAAATTTTTCAAACTCGCTTAAGGTGGTTGCAAACGCCTCTTGCGTCTCTCCCATCACTTTATAATTTTGTTTGCTAATCTCAAAAGTTTCTTGTTTTAATTTTTGGATTTCTTCTTCTGTTAATACTGGCGTATTTTCGGCTGACAATGCCGCAGCGTTCATCTCCTTCTTTGGTGCTTGAGGTTCGATGTTATGCGCCTTAGCCTCCTTTTTAGCGGTTAAGTTACTGGCTAAATTGACCTGCGAATTAACTAGTGGTGAATTAATCTTCACTGTTTCAGTCCTTGATAGTGGTAAATGTCTGATGCAGAAAACATTAACATTTGTGTTGATTTTCTCAAGGAGAAAAGAAAACAACATTTGTAACCGCTTTTAAAAGACTAAAATACTGTATAAGACATGCTGGCATAGAGAAAGTTAACTCTATGCCACTTTAATGAGGAAGTTAAGGTATAGGTCAGTAATGATATTTTCACTACACAAACCAGGTTTTAGTGACAAAAAACTGCCTTACTCTTTTCAATATTAACGACTAGACAATTAAGAAATTAATTCTTCGTAATTCGTCATCATTGGGCGAACTTCTATATCCCATTGCTGACACATCTATTTCGCTTTGGTTTGCATTTACTGCAAGGCTCTTTACACCTTCCTGAGGATCTTTAATACTCAAAATTTCCAAAGTACCGAGTACGTTACCGCTGTCTCCGCCAATAAAATCAATATCTAACTCACCATGGTGGCCTGTTTTAGCGACCACCTTAAAGACGCCATGTTCACCTCGAGGGATTACTTTACCATCAATTGAACTGCCATCACCCTCAACCCAAGAGTCTCGAGTGACTTTCGTAGTAATTGATTGGTTTGTTCTATTCTTAATTGTGACATTCGCTGGACTGGACATAAACAAACTCCTTCTTTCGAACTTGTGCTTGAAGGCCTTCCCTCAAGCTGCGTACAAAGTATAGAAACGAAAAATGAGTAAGGACATTACAGCGCATTACAAAAAGTACTGATGGGATTTGCCATATTTTTACTCAGTGATAAACGTATGAAAAATGATTGAAACAACTTACTAGCGTCTGAAAATAACCCAGTGTTGGCTTCCATGTACTCGAGCAACAGTTGGCAAGCAAACGTAATGTGATTCATCCATGGCAAACTTTTAACTCCACAACTGGCCGACACCCAGCGATCAGATGAAGGGTTATATGTAGTCTTAACTCTTACCCAATTTACTTGTTGCGCCTCTTGGGCATCAACTTCAATAATTGGGGTACGTTTCTCCTGGAGTTGATTCAAGTGAACCGAAGTTGGTTCCTTTACGCTTAGACTGGTACATATCACATGACTGGCTTGCGATAAAACTCCCTTTTGCAGGGGTAGCAGCGGCAGTAAGGCCACACAAATTAGCTAACTATACATTTTTAAACAAATTAATTTTGAGTAATTCAATAATACTTGAGTCTACAAGGGAGCATTAACAACCAACATAAAGGATTTTGCTTTGCTTATAACAAACTTACAATCATCATTTAAATTCGCTCATTTAGCGTTATTAACCTTACTATTAAGCGCGTGTGGTTCAGATATAACTCAAACTTCACCCTTAGTTGATGAAGCTGAGCTCCCAAAAGAAGTGGGTATTGCGCAAGATGGTGCATTAAAGCAGCATTTAGAAAGTATTCGACAGGCATATAATGTACCTGCAATTACGGCTATAACAGTAAAAGATGGCTTAGTGTACGAAATTGCCAGCACAGGCTATCGTGATATACAAAGCCTTGAGCCTGTAAGCGATAATGATCGTTGGGCGATCGGCTCTGTCGCAAAATCTATGACCGCTTTGCTCGCCGCTCGTTTAGTTGAACAAGGCTTCATTACTTTTGACACTACCGTCATAGATATATTTCCTGAACTTAAAGGCCAAATTCGACCAGAACATGAGACAATTACTTTACAGAATCTGTTGAGCATGACATCCGGATTACAAAAGGACATAGATGTAAAAGATCAGCAGTGGTACGACAATACTAAGCCTTTAACCGAATTAAGATATGAGCTAACAAAAGAGGTGCTTAATACCGCTGCAGTGAAAACCCGAAGCGAGTTTTGGTATAGTAATGTTGGTTATGTGATAGCAGGACATATGTTAGAGCGAGTCAGCAATCAGACTTGGGAGTGGCTTATTGGCGCAGAAGTCTTTGGGCAATTAGGCATCACTAATTATGGTTTTGGTGAACCGAGCTTTGAGAGCGCGAAGCAGCCTAAAGGGCATATTTACGAAAATGGTCACTGGCATGGGGTAACTGAAGAAAAAAAAGTTGCTCCAAAAGTATATGGTCCTGCCGGTACGGTGAATATCAGTTTACCTGAGCTTGCTGTTTATTTTTCTTCGGTATTAGAGGGAATGCAGGGAGGTGACAATATTGTGAGTAAAGAGAGTTACAAAATGTTGCTCTCGCCTTATAGTAAAATTCAAGACAGCCATTCTGAGTATGCGATGGGCTGGTATGTCAAGTCAGATAAAACGGCTTTTGGTCATGACGGCTTTACGGGCGCATTTTCGGTCAGTAGCCTGCTTTATCCTAGTCAAAATAACGCTTATTTTGCGGCAGTAAATGGCGATACAGATAACGCAACCAAAGCACTCTCGCAAGCGTTAGAAGTACTGATGAAAAGAAACTCTATAGAATAGTCAATTTGATAGCGTAGGCAAATGAAGCATCGACGTTATATTCTATTAGGGCCTGAAACCCATCGCGCTTGGTATTCGACGCTGATGCCACACCTTAAGGCAGAGGGTCAATCTTGTAGTAACTATTAGGGTCAGATCTTGCTTATTGCCTTCATGTTCTTTTCTAAACGAACAACTGCCGTGAATAAGGTTGGGTATGCGCGAGTTTCGACCACAGATCTGTCTTTAGGTTTACAAGTAGCCAAAATTGAGGAAGCGGATTGCGATAAAGTATTTATTAATATGACTTACTTTGTTGATTTGTAGGTCGAATAAATCGTGCAACGCCGCCATCCGACAAACCTTTTGCACAGCAGTTACACTTTTTTCATAACTCAGTTGGAAAGTGCCTACGACTTTTCCAACCTACGGGAACACGCTAATAAAGCGTTGTTGATCTAACGAACGAAGAATAAGTGTTTTATTTGATTTAGTTTTTAAATTTAGAAAGATAGGAATTAGTATGTTTTAGTATAGTTTTGAATACTATTAATAAAACTTACACTTCAAACAACAAATATTGCGGTTTGAAGTAACTTACAAATTTATAGTGAAAATCATACTAAATACATAAAGAAAAATTAAAACAATAAGGTATATTAGTAAAAAATTAGTAAGCAAAAAAGATAAGTCAAAAGCATAACGGTTCAATTGTATTGGGCATTTTGGCTTTCCATGTGTCAAAAGCGGATCTTCAACGCCCTGCTCAGCGAGCAATTTATCCGAGTGCAGTTTAAGCCTTAATAAACAGCGAAAAATAGTAGGCTAAAATTAGCGACGAAGGAGCGTAAGTCTACTGTCTTGCGTCCACAGTTTAATGAATTTGTTATGTTTATCTTATCTTTAGCAAAGAATCCATCTTGTTAAGAGACTCAACAATTTGAGGCACAAGTTCACCTTTTAATTGCGGAACGCCCAAATCATCTGAATAAATGGCTTCCCTCATGACCTCGCCATATTTTCGGTACTCATTAGTAAGCTTCTGGTAATGAGAATCAGATATTTTAAACTGAAGCGCACTAACCAATGCGTAGTCAAGCCCGCAACTACTAGGGTCATTAACTTTCTCTCGTATTGCACTTTTCAAAGGAACTACAACTTCGTTATATTCTTTACGTTTATCGCGACCTAAAGCGAAGTTGTGGCCTAATAAAGCACCAACTGCTACTCCAAACATCCCAGTAAGTATAGGATTCTGTAGAAGGCCTTTTGTTAGATCAAGCATATCCTCTAGGCTTCCTCTGTAAACATAACGCCGCTTTAAGCAGTGAGTAACTGTTGGCTAAAATGTGTAGCGAAGCGAAATCGAGCCAACAGTTACGAATCCAATTTTAAGGCTTGGTTATCGGTGTTTATTAAAGAATCTTTTTATATTTATGCACATTTACATTACAAATTTCGTATAAATAAACCGATTTAAATACCTTTTGTTTTGCTAAATCGCTTTTTAAAGTTCCGGGTAAATTATTTGCAACTTCATCAAGGTCAAAGAAAGGACCAAACAACCCTACTAAAAGTATTCCTTTTCCGTTTGAGTTGGCTATAGCAGTCATTGTTGGTTTATTGAGCTTTTCCGAAATAACTGAAACAACTTTGTTCGTAGTTGTTTCATCCGGGTCTACAACTAAACCACCCTGTGCTGGTCTATGCGCAACATCATCAGCTGCATAGGATGTAATACTAATGGCAACATCTTGGCTATAAAATGCGTCAGTAATTTCTATCCAAGTATCAGCTCCATCAATTTCAACAAAAGCATCTGGTGGATCTGGTTGAGTTTTTACTGTTAGTGATTGCCCTTTGCCTTTCAAGTGTTCACCGAATGAAGCTAAAACACTATTTTCGTGCACCTCTTTAATATCTCTGCGCGAAACCATAAGAATACCTATAACACCCGCATAATAGGCGTGAGCCTGCGAGCGTCCTAATTAATGCGTTTGTTATGAGTTTATGCACAAAGCCGAATAGCGCTTTTAATATCACCAACATATTCAATATTAGCGTTGGAAAACTCTGTTTTTATCGGTTCTCTAATGTCGAATGGAGAACCAAAATCCGACTTGTTTGAGGATATGAAAATAACTCTATTGGAAAACCCACCTGCTTTAAGACGATTTCCAAGCTCAATATAGTGTTCAACAATCAAACAATCCTTAAACTCAGACTTTCCCTTTGATGCAGGCGCAATACACTGAATAACCCTATTTGATGCACGTTGAATACATATCGCATCACTCTCTATGAGAGTTAATGATTCCCTCAATTCATTTGAAATCGATTTTAGATTTTGCTCTAAATTATAACTAGTAAAATGCTTTGGGTACGTCCATTTTTCTGATGAAGTTGAATGTTCTAGAGCCTCTTTAAACACTAATGCGCGTTTATGTAGATTCTTAACTGAATTTCTGGTGTCTGTCTCGACGATCTCAATATTATTCGCCCACTCGGTGTCAACAACCTCACTCGAAATAAGCCAATTGTCATCGCTAGAAGTAAACGTAGAAGCGGCAGATATAATTTCAGGACTTATATTATCTCGAACGGCAGAACGAACGATATCAAGTAACGCGCAAGTATCGAACAGTATCACTGGCTTTGGATTAGCTAATATCCTATTTACAACAGTATCAATACTATAAGACATTACTTCCCCTCATAGTATTCCAGCAAGTTCAATGAATACTCAAATTCACAAGCCAGCTCAAATGAAAAGTCTTCTGTCCATCCATCTTCCATAAGAAATTTTTGCACATCTTCCGGGCTGATGCTTTTTTCTGATTTATGAAGTAGGGTAATAAATTCAAACCAGCGCTCTCTATCACAAGGATGCGTGCTTCCTGTAGATTTGTTTGCTGCTGATGAAAATACTCTCAAGCTTCGAGCGCAATCACTACCTATGAGGTCTTCTATCGAATATATATCCGATGTCAGCTCGACAGAGCCACCTAAATTTTCAGCTAGCTCTTTGATCCCATAGTTGTAGAACTCTAGAAGAACTTTATTGTAGTCATCTGTTTTTAACTGATTGATTTCCCTAGGCACTATGTTTGATATGTATAGAGTTCTCTCATCTCTCTCCGCTATCCATAGCTTAGAATCAAGTCCGTCTTTATGGTTTCTATTGAAACAGTACATTTTGACGCCTGAAAATGAAGGAACTTCTCCTTCTCTTTCCTGGCCCCTACTCCATTCTGAGGGGAGTATTTTTGATAACTCAGAAATAAAATTCTCAAAGCTTTCTTTCGCTATCGAAATGTTTAGCTCTCTAAATCTTTTCATTCTTTATATACTCTTATGTCTGATTGTATTTGCAGTACCTAATGACTCATAACAATCTTAATCTACGAGCGATTCGGTCGTTTTTCTGCCTTAAACCGCCTCGAGTTTCTACTAACGAGATTTTTAGCATATCGGATAACTTATTACTACAAATAGCTTTCTGCCTTTAAAGCTAAAATTGCTTGAGGATAAAAACGACCCAATTGCTCGTTTTCCTGACTATACGAGAAACTTGTAAATGAACAACCGAAAATATCTGCTTTTCGCTCTTTCACGTCATTCCTATCTATTTTGAAGCCTATTCACTATCCACCTATAGCTGCATGGTTTTAGCTCACTTAAATCAGCTTCACGCCTTTCAGCATTAAGCTTCTCAAGCTGTTCTAGAAACTGGTCATACACCTTCTGGTATCTCACCACCGTATGCGTGCGAAGGTATTCGTTTATCACTTCATCAATGAGGTCATGTACTTCTTGAGGCAGTTGCTTGGTTCGGTTGCCTTTGGCCTTATGTTTGGGCATTAGTGCGTGTTTATCCCAACCGCTTTCCACAGAGGTTTTGTTCCAATGGGCTAGCGTGCGCCATGACGGTGGGCTGCTGTCGTTTATTTCAACCGCCTTTTGCGCAATAAACGGGGTTAACCATTTCTCGGTATAGGCTGGAACACTTTGCTCAGTTGCGCCTTGCACATACTTATAACGTCGCTGCATTTCTTTTTTGGATGCAACATTTTCCGCAGTTTCAGCTTTAGGCTTTTTAACGTTACTGATTGGTTTAAAGGTTAACTTGGTTGGTAGCTCACGCCGCGCGATGGTTCTGAGCTGGCCGTTTGAAACCAGTTGTTCAAGTTTTGGCTTTGCAAAATTAAACCGCCCACCGCTTTCAATATCCGTCAACACCACATCACTACCCGCAATGCTTTCAACCGCAAAGTAGGAGCATGAATGCTCCGATAGGCGTTTAACTAAAATCAGGTCGGGGTTTTGCAAGTCCATTGTGATGGCGTTTCCTAAAACAACGGCAAATCATAGTTCAAATAGCGTATACCCTAATTGAACATCACCAATACTGGTTAAAAGTGTTCATTTAGGGTGGTTTAAGGCGTTAGTACGCACTATGTTTATTTAGTCTAGATGCTAAATGAACAATTGCCATGAGTAAGATTGGATATGCGCGAGTTTCGACTATTGATCAGTCTTTAGATATACAGATAGCCAAACTTGAAGAAGCGGGCTGTGACAAGGTGTTTACCGATATGGCATCAGCGTCGAATACCAAACGCGATGGGTTTCAAGCCCTACTTAGCTACCTTCGTGCTGGTGACACCTTAATAGTGACTCGAGTCGATCGTATCGCTCGTTCCGTACTCGACTTACAAACCTTAGTAAACCACCTAAAATCCAACGATATTCAGCTACAAGCGCTAGAGCAATCCATCTCAACCGACTCAGCTTCAGGCAAAGCCTTTTTAGATATGCTTGCCGTGTTCGCCGAGTTTGAACTTAATATCAGAAAAGAACGCCAGCTCGAGGGCATTGCAGCCGCTAAAAAAGCCGGTAAATACAAAGGCCGCAAGCCAATATCTGAAAACGTAAAACTTGATATCCACCGCTTGTACAAGCAAAATCAACCTATTGCAGCAATCGCTAGAGAGCTAAAACTCTCTAGGAATACAGTTTATAAAGCTATTAAATTAAAAAAATAGCTTTTAGTGGTAGACAATCATAAGGAAAATTTAGTGATTTCAAGTGTGGGGCAATTCTTAGAGCTGATAGCAGACCGCGATATCGATTTTTGGTACCGAGGTGTTGGTGATCTCAACTTCAAACCCAGTTCACAAGTTGAATGGCGTGGGCTAGATAAGACGAAAGAAGACACTGTTGCATACAGGTTTCTCCGTGATTATGGCAAATACTCCGAAACAGAGAGCCACAACCCATGGAAAGTTTACGCTCTAATGCAGCACCATGGTCTGCCAACTAGGCTACTAGACTGGTCACGTTCGCCTCTGGTCGCGTTGTTCTTCGCCGTTACCCAAGAACCTCTATCTGAAAAAGGTCAAAGGGCAATATGGGTTCTTGATCCACACGCCCTAAATAAATTAGTGACAGGATTGAATTTGATATATTGCCCTTCGCAAATGGGCAACAGAAGAGTTTTTAACGCTCATGAAGCAGGAAACCCTGACTATATCGCTGAAGGAGGCTTGTTATGGTCTAACTTTGCAAAAAGTGATGACGAAACAACTGATATTGAATCGTACTCTTTAGATGAGTATTTACCATATCCCCTCTTTTTGCTTTCACCATCAAATTCTTTAAAGTCATTTACTTGGGAATATCCGCTGGCAATTGAAGCTAGCTCTTTAGATGGCAGAATGGATTTGCAGCACAGTGCATTTACGATTCATGGCAACAATAATGAACCATTAGATACATTTTTAAAAAGACACAACCGAAGCGATATTTTGAAATGTATACATATTGAAAAAGGGGCTGAACACGCAATCCTAGCTCAGCTAAGCAAATGCGGAATCAATAGAGAAAGCATTTTTCGTGATTTGGACTCCCTGTGTAAAAGAATTGTGTCTGATGTTTTATCTCAAAAATAAACTTACAGAAAAGCTGTCTCGTTTACCGTGTCTAGTTATACTTTCTCGATTTGGCTGATAGTGACGCTACCAATAAGCCAACGGAAAGTAGACCACAGAGTGACAAGATAGCCCCAATGAGATTTAAAACCTCACTTTCCTGTTTTATATCAACAACTTTAATGTTTGTAAAAGACTGAACGGTGTAGAGTAAAGAATTTGAAATATCTGAATATGTTGAGGATTGGTTGCAGGAATAATTTATCAAAGCAAAAGTAATAAGAATAAAGGTAACTGACTTTATAATGTTAAATGGGCGCTCACCATATCCCCAGTAGAGCTCTTGCAAATACATCCATGAAGACCCTAGTAAGGATAACAATTCAGTTTTAAAATTCCTCTTACTATCAAAATAAATAAAGCTATGCCATAAGCTTGCCCTTTTTGCTTTCTGTTCTAAAAAGAAGTGCTCTCCTGCAATATCAGGATATCCCAGCCGCGAATAGGCTATTTTCGCATCGTGATGAAAAGCTTTTTTTAAAGTTTGGGAGAATTTGACAATGCTAGAGTATTCTATTTGACAATCTGTTAACTCAGACGCACTTAATGCAAACTTTTCCTCCTTAACCCTACATTTAAACAAAAAAGACTCTTTTTTAATTTCAGTTTCCCCATATTCAAAACTACAGTTAGCTAACTTGCCGTCAGATACAGCTATTTCTGCAACAGACTGATAGAAAGTTGCGGCATGTAAATCACCAACCACTTTAAAGTTACGAAGAGTACAAAACAGGAGTTGCTGATAGCTGGTAATCACTGGTGATGCTAAGACTAGGTTGTCTAAGTTTGTAAACTCTAAGTTTTTAAGACCTATTAGTCCTTGCTCCACAGCCACACCTTTCCCACCAAGCTTTAATAGCTCAAGCCTAGGAGGACTGGCCGCTTCCCCAGCCATTAACGACTCCATCGATATATCCGGCATGTACCGTGGAATATTTAGCGTAATATTAGAGCTACTATTTGTATAATCAGCCTCTGCTGATGTACGATTTCGAGGAGTAAAATGAAAAATTATATCTTCAATATCGGAGATTTTTTCATTAATAGCCCAGTCAAAATAACTAAAAAATGAGGTCTTACTCTGTATTTTTTTACCCTCAGGCTCATGTATTAAATCAGAATCTACGATAAAGCGGTGCAATACCTTTTTGACTCCAAAAGGATAGTTTTCCTCATATTCAATATAATTTATTCGCTGCCCATAGTATCTGACAAACCTCGCAGGACCATGATAAAGCAAGCTTTCTATTGATATTGATTGGTCTAAAAGCCAGTTATTAAATTTTGGAAGACTATTTTCTAGAAACTGAACAATTCTTGGGTAATCATTTAGTCGCCGCCATTCGTTAAACTGTTCATCATCCCAAAACATCCACTCATGTGGGTCCAGCTCTATAAATTCTTCAGGTTTTTTGTTTTTATCTTCGTTCAAAATCACTTCAAACATACCCCTGTATTAGCCTTCCCATAATAATGGCACATTTGAGGATTGTTGAATCCACAGCGGTTTATATCTAGTATAATTTTGCTCGGAGGGTTTTCTTGAAGTTGATCTTGTGTAAAACAAGTCATCCTTACAACTTTCTTGAGCTCTTCAGCTGCTCTAAGGCCATGTTTTAGGCCATATCTTTCGTGATCATTCGTGTAAGCACTCAGAAACCAAGTTTTACAATCTTTTGGAGCATTTGCTTTATGAAGAGAGTTTAGGAGTAAGCGATTATCTTTAAGAATATAGTCACGAGCCGTGTCAATGCTTGTGTAGTGATACAGAAACCCATCACCTGAATCGGTATCTCTGAAGTTTTGCATCATCGATATCCTTTACTAGCCAATTTCACTATGTATTACGCACAATAATACAAAGATTTTAACTTAGGCAATTAAAAAATTTTTTTATCCCATTCACATACCCGCGCTTATAGATCTCGTTTCCCTTAGCATCTTTTACTTGACCTGTAGGCATAACCTCCCAGCCTTGCTTGTTAAAAAACGCATCAGAAATTGCGTCTTTAATGGCTTCAACTTCCAGCGGTACCAATTGTTTGTTTTCAAGTGTGGTGTTGGTTTTATCGCCTTTGGTTCTGTCTATAAACAAGTCTGAGTTGGCTTTTAATGTGTTGAGCTGGTCACGGTATTTGTTGCGTTCGGCAATCAATGACCCTACTACGGCTCTAATCACTGGGTCATCGATAGCATCCAGAATATGTTGGTCGTTGCTGTTCAATAGCTGTTTTTGGCGCACTGAGAGCGGCTTTTTACACGTTGTGCCTGCATAGGCTGCCCAAGCCTCAATTAATTGCTGAAAATGCTTACCTGTGCGATTACGGATGGTTTGTGTTGATGGGCCGCCTTGCTCTTTAGACAGCCGCCCGATCGTTGCCATAGAAAAGTCGAGAGGCGTTATTCTACTTTGTTGCTCAAGCACTGCATTCAGTACCGTTAAAGCATTGGCGGTTCTTGCGGTGGCGCTTGCGCATAGCTCTTGCAGCACTAGGGTTGGGTCAACTGGATTAGCCATTTTTCTTCACTCCTAAAGTGGCTGTTGCCATGCTTGCTAATGTTCTGATGCTAATGCCTGTGTTACTTTCAATCGCTTGTACACCTTGCTCGAGCAGGCCTGCGTCTTTCAAGTAAGCTTCAGTATCAAGGTAAGTTGAAAGCATTGTCATGGCTTTGCTTTTGTCTGGCTCTTTAGTGGCATTTAGCATGGCATTGACCATCACATTACCAAGCTTAAGCTGCGCTTCGTCGTCGAGCTGCATCAGGATTGGTTGGTAGCCCATGCGCATTAGCATGGTGTTTAGCATGTTTGATCTGTGATTAATGGCCGTGGTTTTCTTTAAGTCATCTTTTAAGTCTGCAAATACCTCTGCGTCATCGCAGATTTGGATCAGCTGCCTAAACTCAGATTTCGTGTCTAAAAAGCTAAAGAATGGTGATATGTCTTGTGCCGAGCCAAGCGCAATTACTTTGTCTTTGCAGTCGTGTTCTTCCCGATTTTGTTCAATACTTAGTACCCTACGGATCACCTGAAAACACGCTACTAAGTCTTTGCAGTATTCATCGGCTTCGGACTTTTGTCGCTCAATACGCCGGTCTATGCTGTTTAGCTGGTCGCGCTTGCTAAAAGGGGTGCCATTAACTTCACAGAAATACTCTTCATCCAATAAGCTCGCCTGCTCGCCCTCGAGTTCCGCAGCAATTTTTGCAGCTTCTGTGGCGTGATAACTTAGGTTGTTAAAGTGAGCCGTAAGCGATTGAATATAGCGGATGCTGGTAATAAACCAACGACAGCGAATACAGTTCTCAATGCCATGGGGTACTGGCGCGTGTAGATCCGCTTGGTTTCGATTCGCTTTTTTGAGTTTATCGCCGCCATTCCAACACCCAGCAATAGAAGCATGTTCAACCAAGGGCGAGGTGTTACCTCCCGCTAAACAAATGCCTATCGACTTTTCTTGCCACCCAGCAGGGTTGCGCACTCTCAATGCAGTTTGTAGCGATTCAATATCTTTAAACGCCGCTTGCAGGCCGATTTCTTCAATGGATTTATTGGCTAGGAATGACTGTAAACTATCGTCTTCTTTGTCGATTATTTTGCCTTCGGCCTCGCACATTTTCTTGGCCATCATCACTGGCGTGAGCTTGGTGTAGTGCAAAGTCATGATCAAACGACTGTGGCCAACCAACAGCTTTGACAATATTGGTGTGGGTATTTCCCCCTCAATGGCGTAGCAAGTGATCAAAGAAACGCGTAATGCATGCAACGGGAATAGCGGCCTTCTGGCATTTTTAGGGTAAACAAAATGCACTTTGGCACCATCTCTTAAAGTATGCTCTTTTTTCGCCACATCGTGCTCGAGTTGGGCAAGCAAAGCCACCCATAGCGCGTTAACATAACCATCTGTAATTGGCATGCGCCGTTCGCGCTTACGATACGCAGCGGCATTGCGAAACAAAAAGCAAATATCACCAATTTCACTGCGCTGAATTTTGGTCTTCGTGCTGCCAAAGTGTTTGTAATCTAAGTCATAAATAGAAGTTGGCTTGTTGATTGGATTGTAC
Source organism: Pseudoalteromonas sp. CO342X (assembly GCF_004208915.1). Lineage (NCBI taxonomy): Bacteria > Pseudomonadati > Pseudomonadota > Gammaproteobacteria > Alteromonadales > Pseudoalteromonadaceae > Pseudoalteromonas > Pseudoalteromonas sp. CO342X. The sequence goes on along the minus strand of NZ_SGPH01000013.1, from coordinate 202,649 downwards.
TTTTCTTGCCAGTTTCTGAGCTTTTCTAGCCAATACAACACCTCTTCGTGTTGCCATGGGATCACGTATCCCCGAGTTATTTCGTCTTTGTTTCTATCTGCGGTTTTATTGGTGTTTATGTACATGCCCGTCATCACATCGCCAATATCTGGTGTAATAATGCGGTGGAATACCCCTTTTTGCCATGGGCGCTTATCGCTGCCTTCAGCAAAAGGGTGTTGCTCATTCATTTGCCACTCGCCATTGCTGTAACGCCATGTATCAGCCTCACCCGAGTCCAGCATTCGCACTTGAAAGGTTCGCAAAGGTAATTGCAATTTAAGATACAAAGCCATCGCACGAACAGGCGACCAAATTAAGTAAATGCTGTCACCCTTTTCTAGGGTTCTTAGTGCACCATCTATTCTTATCTGACGCTGTTTATCTAGCGTGTGTTTTTGCCAAACACAATCGGGGTCTGCTTTGTCTATCACCGATTCATCAACCAAAATCCAGTCTTTTAAAAAGCGAGCGTTGGTGAAGAAGATCTCACTGTAGTCGATGGCCCACTTCCATTGCTTAAAGTGACCCCGAGGCACGGGGCATAATATGCTGCGCAGTTGCTTAATATAAGCGTAGGGTAAAGCGTTGTAGACAGTCTCCTGCCTTCTTACAGGGCTTTGCTCTTTATCAAAGGGGTTTTGAAATAGCGGCACAGGATCGCCATTATCATCTGGCTCTGAGTAGTAGGTATCAATTATCCAATCAATAAAGCGGCATACATCGTTGTTTTGCCTAACACGGTAGCCTTCGTTCAGCTCAAACGACATAAGAAATTTGTTGTAGTCTTGATCTGCCAGTGTAAAAAGCTCAATGGGGTCGATAATAAATCGCGGTACCAAGTATTCGTCTAAAAAGCGTGAAATAGCTGCGCGTGAGTGGTCAATGCCGTATTGCTTTTGTTCAAGCCAAGCAGAGGCCAACTCCCGCCATGTTTCCCAACCTGAGCCGTTTTTCTTGATAAACCAATTGAACTCATAATCCTGTGTTTTCATGGTTTATATCTCCTTAATTTAGGGTACTTACCACTAAATAGCCCATCAGGATCTATATCTTCAAAGCCCGACTCCATAACGTTTTGCCAGCTCACGCTGACGTCTTCTTTAAACTCAGCATAGTGTTGGCCATCAAGGTTTTTTGATGCTCTTTCACATGCCAAAGTAACATCTCTAATACTGGGCTGGGTATAAACGGCTTGTGATAACAACGAAGCATGGTGGAGTGCCTTTTTGATCAGTCGTGGATCGATACCTGCACTCGACATGCGTCTGCCATAAGCATGACGATGGGCATGTGGGGTTCGTCCTTCAGGTTTTGATACGACAAGGTTGATACGAGCCATGGCCGCTATATAACTTTGGTTAAACGCATTTAGGGTGAGCGATTGACCTTCATGTGTTTGTGAAAACGACACAAATGCGTAAGGGTGCATTCTTGGCAACGGTAATAGATAAAGTAAGTATTGCTGCCACAACTTGGCAAATAGCTCACCGTAAAAGGCTGGAAACCAGTGTAGTTGAATGTAGTTTTCGTCATCATCAACCACTTTGGTTTTCCAGCCAACTCGAGCGGTACCCGTCATGCGGTTACGAGAAATTAAGTTAAAGTTCTCAGACAAATACGCTGCGCGTGTTTTTTGTCGTTTGCGGCCAGTCCAGTTATTTGGTGCTCTGCCATCTTCGGGGTGGTACAAACGTACTATCACACCGTTTGGGTTTTCTGGGTCGTAAAACACATCATCCACCCAAAGGTGTAAAGCATCACTTTCTCGTACACCGGTGCCATGCATCAGCAACACAATAAGCTGATCACGCAGTGCCACGCGCTTATCTCTGGCTTTGCCTAAACCTTGAATAAAAAAGGGTTTAAAGAGCTTTTCTGGAAATGAAATGGCATCACCATCAACCTTTAGCACATCCTTTTTACCACGTACCTTGCGTACGGTTTTAAGCACACTGGGTAAAGGGTTACTTTTGATATGACCTAAAAAGTTGTACTGGTTACGTTTGTACCACGCCGCATAGTTAAGGCGTTCTTGATGAGAGCTGGCTTGTTCAAATGGATTTAAGCTGGTTGTATTTCTGTTATTGGCGAGCCAATCCGTTAAGCCATTTAGCGCAGATAAAAGTTGATTTACGTTTGCTGTAGAGCGAGGTAACCAATATAAACCCGATGGATCATTCCCTTCTGGGCTAATGGTACCCAACGATAAACGCATTACAAATGATTGAAATAACTTACTGGCGTCTGAAAATAATCCTGTGTTGGCTTCCATGTACTCGAGCAACAATTGGCAAGCAAACGTAATGCGATTCATCCATGGCAAACTTTTAATGTGCGACTGACTTATAACGTAATCAAATAAGGGATCGAATACACCATATTCACTAAGCAACACAGGTACTTCAATCAATAATCCTGAATTATCTGTTTTAACTTGCGCAAGAACTTTGACTAACACGGTAACTAAACCAATTAGTACGAATGAGTTTTAGTAGATTAGTATATGAAATGCTATTGATCTAATGAGCTGAGATCTAGTTTATTACTTTAGAAAGATAGGAATTAGTATGTTTTAGTATACTTTTGAGTGCTATTAATAAGACTTACACTTCAAACAACAAATATGGAGGTTTGGGTGGCAGTCTTACCAGCCACATCCCGGCACACAAGTCATACGCTGTGGCTGCTTCGTTCCCGACCTGACCAGATTCACGTACTATTGTTGCGAGAGGACCAATAAGACTACCATTGAGGGCCTTGTTTGGCGCGGGAAGAATTATCTCGAAGATTGCAGGGGGATGCAAGGGAAAAGTCAAAAAGCTTGGCTAACTGAGTGATGTTTAAACAGTTTGCCAAGCTTTTGTGGATTTTATGAGGCTATGTGCTTATTTGTTCAACGCAATTTTGATTTCTTCTAGACGCTTTTTCACTTTCTTCATGTTTTCAGGGCCCATTCTTAAAAACTGTTTTTGCGCCGGAGAAAGTTGCTCCCATTCTGCATAAGCATATTTATAGGTAACTGAGTCTTTTACCAAAGGCAATGCGGTGTCTGGAATGGGTGTTGCCAACAACTCGTCGATTGCATCAGTTAACGTGCCGTTGAATGCATCTCCTTCGTAGCCTATTTCTTCGTATGCTTCTTCAAATAATGGTTTGTATTGGTCGTATAGTCTAACCACTTGCGCGGTACTCATGGTGTCGAACATGGCGACATAAGGTGTGTAACGCTCGTAGCTGTTAGGATCGGTAATAATAATGTCGTCATCAATTACGCTAAAGCCATCTTGCGGCTTCACCACTGGTGCGTGGTTTTCTGCCACTTTACCCTTTGCTAGGTTATCTACATAAACTACCGTGCGGCGGATCACGTCATCGTCTGCCAGCAATTTTACCGCTTGATTAGAAAGATAATTCGATACCGCTTCTTTAATTTCTGTATCACTTTGTGAAAGCGGTGGTAGTGTTACTTCAGGTTCAACCGGTTCTACTTGCTCTGGCTCGATTTGCTCTCGTTGCGGTGGCAAGGTGACTTCAGGTTCAACCACTTGCTCAGGTGGTGTTTCTCTTGCGGTATTGACCTGTGGCGTTTCTGATTGTTCAGGCACAACAATATCTTGCTTTACCTTTTGGTTTTCCGTCGATGGGGTGTCTTTTTGTGCTAGCACAAATACAGCCACAATAATCAACGCTAGTACAACTACCGCGGCAAATAACAACTGGCTGTTAGAAGGTCTTTTATTACCTTCTTGATGATTCTCTGACATGGGGACTCCCTCTTCGTCATTGTTGATACGCGTTAATGTAAAACTATCACCAAATACTTGACTAATAACTTAATGCGCGCTGAAACCCTAAAAAAATGCGTTGTGGTGCAAACTCTGGCTACACCTTGTTCAAACATTTGATCTTAATAAAAATACTTGAGCACCGAACTTAAGTTCAGTACATTGAAGTTAAGCTAAATTGCCACTTTATTAAATACAAAATCGCGCCAATTAGCGACTAAATTAAACCGCTAGTTTGTTAAAATTTGTTTGTGCCACCATAGCGCTTTAGTGCTTAAATTTCAAAATAATAGCCTAATATGTTGCGCGGGTATGTGCACTCAGACAACTTGGGTTTTAGCTAGGTTCAACTAGAATAAATAATACAACCTATAAGCGGCTTAAGGGCAGAGTGGCACTTTACTACTAAAAATAACGCATTTACTGGAGTTATCAACTCTTTGCACCTAAAGCATTACAACATCAACAAAGATAAATAACGCATAAAAAGACCAAATTTAAATTAAGCAAATTTAACAGCAGGATGGCCTCTTTTGAGAAAGCACAGAACGAGTGATAAAAAAATTGCCTTACTACTGACTGGAGGTGGCGCAAGAGCCGCTTATCAAGTTGGGGTATTAAAGGCGCTTGCGCAAAGTATGCCTCGTACTTCTCCCCTCCCCTTTGAAATCATTACTGGTACCTCTGCCGGTGCAATAAACTCGGCGGGGATTGCCTGTTACGCATCTTGTTTTCACCTTGCGGTGAAAAAAGTGGAATATATTTGGAAGAACTTTAGCACCGACATGGTGTACAAAAGCTCGTTTACTGGTGCATACGGCCATTTATTTGCCAATATGATGCGCAGCTTTCAAGCGCAATACCTTAATCAGCCACCAGCCAGCTTGTTAAATAACTCGCCGCTTCGAAAGCTGCTGGCCAATGTGCTTGATTTAAATCGCATCGATCACAATCTACACCGCCATTATCTTGATGCCATCGCGATTACGGTTTCGAGCTATTCTACTGGTAAATCAGTGGCGTTTTATCAGGCGAACAATGCTGAACCTTGGCAGCGCTCAAAGCGCGAAGGTGTTCCGGGCACAATTTCGCTCGACTTACTCATGGCAAGTTCGGCTATACCTATGGTGTTTCCAAGCGTGCGCGTTAAGCATCATTACTATGGTGATGGCTCTATCCACCAGCTCTCTCCGCTTAGCCCTGCCATTCATTTAGGTGCGGATAAAATCTTTGTGATTGGTGTTGAGCAGCCTAAACTACCACAGCCGCTCGGTTATGAACCGCATTTTCCGGGAATGTCTGTGGTCGCCGGTCACCTGCTAGACAGTGTGTTTAGCGATACCTTAAATTCAGACATCGAACGGCTCGACCGCGTCAACCGTACGGTAAGCTTGCTACCGGCCAGAGAAAAGCACAAAGAGCTTAGGCGAGTAGATCATATGCTTATCAAGCCAACGGTTAATTTTAATGAAGTCGCAGATCATTATTACGAAGATATGCCATTGGCAATCAAGCTGTTACTCAGAACCATGGGGGTTAAAAAACATTCTCCGTCGAGTTTAACGAGTTACTTGCTGTTTGAGCGTACTTATACACAAAAACTTATTGAGCTTGGATTTGAAGACGGCATGAACCGCTTGGACGAAATGAGAGAGTTTTTGGAACTCAAATAAGATTTACAATAATAAAAATAGGTAGTGAAAAAGATGTATAAACCTACTATAAGTGCACTTCTGCTTATCGCACTTGGGTCAATTTCATTTAGCGCACACAGCCACACGTTCGACGTTGTTCAAACCATCCAAAATAACACCGCTGGGTTTAGCGGCTTAGATAATCCAAGGCAGCTGCGTTTTAATCGCCAAGGTACGCAGGCCGTTGCAGTAAGTGGCGACGATAACGCAGTGGTTACATTTACGCTTGATGCACATAAGCAGCTAGTCCAAGATCAACTCTTTCAATCGAGCGACGCGCATCCACTTTTACTGACTGGCGCATCCGATGCGGTATTCGTAAATAGCAACCTCATTCTTAACACTAGCTTTTACGATGGTGCATTAAATGTGTTTGCAAAAGATAAAACGGGTAAGTTTAACCTTGTGCAAACATTTTCTGACGAAGTGTCTTACAAAGTGGTGTTTGATCCAACCAAAAATGCCTCAGCTCATGACACCCTTAGCTTGTTTGCACCTTGGAAAATTAGCTTAAGTGGCGACAAGCGCTATGCATTTATCCCAAGTTATAAAAGCAATACGGTCACTGCTTTTAGGATCACTCCTACAAACAGCGTGACTTGGCTCGGCCCTATTGATAGCGCTGAGCAAACTGACATGGGTGGGCCTGTGGATGTGCTAGTAAGTAAAGAGGCTAACGCGCTTATCGTTGCAGGTTATGAAGGTGATGTCATTACGCTGTGGCAACAGACAAAAGGTACTTATACTGTTAAGCAGCGCATCGTTAAAAACGACACTAACCTGCTCGCACTCAGTAAACCACAAGCCTTGGTTGCTAGCTCAGATTTCACTGTTTTTTATGTTGCAGCGGCGGGCAGTAACAGCATTTTAGCCTTTGAGCGTCAACAAAATGGTCAATATCATTTGCTCCAAACCATTGATGCAAACCAAGTTGGCAAGCCACTTAACGGTGTCTCCACCTTGTTACTTGCTGCTGATGGCAAAAGGTTGTTCGCAGCCTCTGAGAGTAGCTCTGGTATTGCAGAGTTTAGCGTTACCGCAACGGGCAAACTTACATATATCGCAACTTTTGATGATTTGACCAATCCCTTAGCCAATATATCGGCCTTGGCTTTTGTGACAGACGCAAATCACTTAGCCGTATCTCTTGCAAAACAAGATACCATCAAAATACTCAAAATAAGGAAGTAGTAACGCATGTGGCCAACTGATAAACCACTGATAGGACACCATGTCACCCTTGAACCATTATCAACAACACATATTAATGCGCTGCAACAGGCAGTAAAAGATGGTGAAGCTTGGAAGCTTTGGTATGCCAATGTCCCCACCCCAGACGATATGGAACGCTATGTTAACACTGCGATAAGCCAAGGATCTGAAGGCAACCTTGCGTATGCGGTAAGGCTAAATAGCAGCAACGAAATCGTGGGAACCACCCGCTATTACAATGTAGATATAGCCAATCGCCGTGCCATGCTAGGCTATACATGGTACAGCGATAAAGTACGTCGAACAGCGGTTAACACGGAGTGTAAGTTTTTGCTGTTACAGCAACTTTTTGAAGATTTTGACGCCATTGCCGTTGAATTTAGAACCCACTTTTTTAATCATGCCTCTCGCAATGCGATTGAGCGGCTTGGCGCCAAACTCGATGGTATCTTGCGCAGCCACCAGATCGGTAGAAACGGCGAGCTAAGAGACACCGTTGTGTATTCGATTATCGCCTCAGAATGGCCCACCGTTAAGCAGCATTTATTGAGCAAGCTCGACAGGTAGTAAAAGCATAAAAGATCGCAGGGTAAATCTGCTCCTACTTTGTGTTGTAGGAGACGCTTTACACGGCGATCTGTTAAAAAAGCATAATTTAAAAAACGTTATTACGGCAGGCCATCGAGTAAAAACTGCTCCGCACGTTCAACGCGGCGGGGTTTCCCCTTTAACAGCAAAACATCATTAACGCGTAAAACGGTTTGCTCATCTGGTTGAGCAATTTCTTCGCCGTCACGTCTTAACGCAGTAATATCAACGCGCTTAACGTTGAGCTCAAGCTCGGCAATTGACTTGTTAACGGCAAATGCATTGTCAGGCAAAGCAATGGCATGCAGATATTCTAACCGCTCGCCCGTGACTTCATGCAGATCACTGCTGTCTCCAGCAAAAAAACCATGTAAATACGGATAACGATTTTCTCGCTCTTTACTGACGCGACGAAAAATCCTGCGCATTGGCACGCCAGACATGTACAGCACATGAGAAACCAGCATCAAACTTGCTTCTAAAGTTTCTGGCACAACTTCTGCGACGCCCATGGCTTTTAATTGCTCCATGTAGCTGTCATCTTTCATGCGTACCAAGATCTTCACTTCATGGGTACGCCGACGAATGGCGTCAACAACCACCTGCGTCTGTTCAAAGTCATCGAAGGTAATAATTACCAAGCGCGCTTTATCAATATTTACTGACTTTAACAGCGTTTTTTGTGCCGCATGACCAAATAACACGGGCTCACCCGCAATTTGTGCGTCTTGTACAATTTGCGGGTTGCGCTCTACCGCAATATAAGGAATAGCCTCTGGACGTAAAAATCGTGCGATAGTTTGACCAACACGCGCATAACCAAAAATCACAACATGATTTTTTAAATCAGCCGCGTTATAACCACTCGGAGCTTCGGGTTGCCAGTCTTTTTCTATTCCCAAGATATTGAGAATAAGCGCGGTTTTACTAATAAGATAAGGCGTTAACGCCATAGACAACACGCCAAGCGTAATCAAGAAGGACACTTCATTTTTGTCTAATAACTGATGTTTACTGGCAAGAGCAACTAATACAAAGCCAAATTCACCCATTTGCCAGATCAAAATACCAGCACCCCATGCGTCTTTTTTACGCTCTCCCATTAACTGCGCAACGCCAACGATTATCAACACTTTGATCACAAGCACCGCGGCAAGTGCTGCAACAATATAAATAAACTGGTCGAGCACATAAGGAATATTTAGCTGCATACCCACGGTGACAAAAAAGAGTCCCATTAGAATATCTCGAAATGGTCTAATTTCTGCCTCAAGCTGATGCCGATATTGGCTTTCCCCTAACATCATGCCCGCTAAAAATGCGCCGAGCGCCATTGAAAGCCCGAATGCATAAGTGAGCGAGCCCGCGCACAGGGCAACAACCAAGGTAGATAAAACAAAAAGCTCATCTGTTCTTACCAATGCGATTTCGTTAAATATTCTAGGTAGTAACCACTTACCTATTGCCCATAAAACCAGACACACCACCGCACCCTTAGCAAATGCAAAAAGTAGCGCTGATGCCAGCTCTGAATTACTCGCAGAGGAAATAAGCGGAAATGCGATGAGCAGCGGCACAACGGCAATATCTTGGAATAACAACATACCAATACCGAGCTGACCATGACGTGTGTTGAGCATCCCCAGCTCTTTTAACAGCTTAACCACAACCGCCGTAGAAGAAAGTGCGATGAGGCTCGCAATCACAAATGCCCCTACCCACTCATATTGCACAAAACGCAACACTAACATACCGATGATCGTGGTCACAATGACCTGCAAACTCCCTAAACCGAATACTACGTTTCGCATTGCCATTAATTTTGGCACGGAAAATTCAAGCCCTAAACTGAACAGTAAAAACACAATCCCAAGCTCGGCCATAAAGTGAATTTCTTGGCTGTCACTCATCCATCCAATGCCGTGACTGCCCGCAATGACTCCAGTGAGCAAATAAGCCAGAATAGGCGGCAAGCCAATCCGCTTAAAGGACCAGACTAAAATTACAGCACATAACAGCAAGGCAAAAACCTGCGCGAAGATACTTTGCAATCTGCCTCCTGAGCGAAAAAATTGACGGGGAATAAAGGTGGATTTCTTTTTTCTTTCTCTTAAATATAGCAAGCGTTTGTTTTTAAGCCAGTTTAAATTTTTGGCACAAAGTTCGCATATTAATCATGTATTGTTGTATTTAAGGGGAAGAAATATGGAAAATGTCCATATTTTGACACAAAGATTGCCGACCAGAGGCGATTACTTGCCGTTCAATTCTGAACAGTATAGTACGCAAGGCGGTGAACACTACGCGCGATTAGTCGACAAACTTCAGACAACACTCAACATTGAAGAGCTGTTGACTATTTACGCGGAGCATGTGGCAAGAATTTCAAAAATTTCGGGACTCCAGTTCCATTGTAGCCTTGGCGTCTTTCAGATGAAGGACAGCGATAGCCAATTTCCAGCTAGTACGTTTGATCTTGAGCTCGAAAAAGAACACTTAGGCCAGCTGGTGTATTTCAGTGAGTTTCCATTTAGTGAAGCTATCAAGGCAAAATTGTCAAAATTACACGCCTGTTTAATTTACCCAATGCGTAACGCTTTGATGTATAACCGCGTGTTGCAATTAGCAACCAAGGACTCACTAACTGGACTTTACAATCGCAGCCAGTTTGCAGACAACTTAGAAGAAAAGCTTGAACGATGCCGTCGTCAACATCGTAATTTTAGCCTAATGCTTTTAGATTTAGACAACTTTAAGCAGGTGAATGATGTTCATGGCCATAAAGCCGGTGATGAAGTGTTGGTTGAGTTTTCACGTATTTTGCAAACCTCAACGCGCGCAACTGATTCGGTATTTAGATTCGGTGGTGATGAGTTCGCCATCTTAATTGACGACCCTGCGTTTACAACCAACAAAGTTATCGCAGAAAGAATTATGGAAGCCGTAAGAAAGTCGAGTATGTTGGCTAAATACACGGTGACCACAAGCATTGGCTTTACGCTGGCATCGAGCCATGATACTGCCGACAATATATTTGCTCGTTCGGATAGCGGCTTATACCGCGCCAAAGCAGCCGGACGAAACTGCGCTCGCGCAGTATAAAAAAACCACTTCCCCTTTTGCTCAGTGTTATGCGTTAACGCTGAGCATCTTTTCCTAAGTATAGGTATGCCATCAGGGCAAGCGCCGCGCCGTTAAAAAATCCATTTATTACCCATGCAAGCGCAAGGAAATCGGGTAACTCTGAAAACATCACCGCAAGCATTGGCGCAAGTAAGCCAAGAATAAAATACATTCCGCCCTTACCATGCCAATACAATAGTAAAAACACAATACTGATAATGCCTGATGCCGAAGCAAATATTTGATTCAGCCACACCACTTCACTCGACATAAAGAGTACGATAAACACCACCGCAGTGAACACCACCGCATAAGGCGCTTTTTGCGCTAACTGTTGGCCAATTTTTTTACTTTCAGTCATCTTTTACTACCCAAATAATGCCATTATCCTCTGCGTGCTCGGCACTCACAAACAGTCCGTTCACCGCCACCGGTGTATCATTGTAATAAACAACCGCAATAGAATCACGCTCCCAGCTTGGAATATGTAAATCTTTTAGCCAATGTTTCAAGGTATTAGAACCTGGTTTGCCCTGTGGTTTGATTTTATCTTTAAGTCTGCCGTAACGAATGCTAACGATTTCGTCCGTGAAAGGTTTGCGGACCCCCTTGCCCGTTTGTAAAGCAACAGGTGTACTTTGCCCGCTGAGTTCGTTGAGGTTAACGGTCTCAATATCATGCTTTTGGCTATTTTCCGTTACCCAATAAAGTGCATCACGATAACGCCTCACTGCGCCTTGCTTAAAACGAATTTCAAGTTGACTGTCTTGGCGTGATGAAAACGCCTGTTGTACGATTTCATCCAACTGTTTTTGACTCGGCATCTCTATGCCCTGCTTTGATAACCACAGTCTGATGACATTATCTCTTCTTGCACAAGAGAGCCCTTGTAAAGCCGTGATATTTAGCGCCATCCGACAACGACACTTTTGCAAGTCTTCTTCACTGACCTCATCAATTATGGTTTGTTGGCGCTGTAAAATATCAATACTGCGCAGTGTGTTAGCGACAAAACCATTGAATCGAGAGGTAAGTAACGGGATCACCTGATTGCGTAAAAAGTTACGGTCAAACGCATCGTCGGCGTTGGACTCATCAGTAATATGCTCAAGACCAAACTGCCGTGCAAATGCTTCAATGTCACTGCGACTAACGGCAAGTAACGGACGAATACAATAGCGCCCAGATGCCAGCTGAGTTGTCGCTCTCATCGCTCCAAGCCCGAGTAATCCTGAGCCGCGCTTTAATCTCAGTAAGAAAGTTTCTACTTGGTCGTCGGCATGTTGTCCAAGCACGATTGCAAAACCTGTTTTGGCCGCATCATCTAAAGCTTGATAGCGAGCTTCGCGTGCTTGCGCTTCAAGGCTAGTGCGGGTTTTCCGAGTAATAGCAACCTGTTTTGCAACAAAGGGAACATTAAGTGTTTCACAAAGTGATTGGCAAAATTGCTGCCAGTGTGTAGCGTGCTGTGACAAGCCATGATTAACATAAACCGCTTGGAGTATAACGTTATGCTTGTTTGCATATTCTCGACAAAGATGGAGCAACACAACCGAATCCACACCACCAGATAAAGCAATGCACAACCCTTTGGCGTCAAGGCTGGAGCTCAATACCTTTAAACCTGACTCTACTTGTTGGTAAACCCGACTATTAATCATGTTTTCTACAATCAATAAAAAAAGCCGCTCAATAGCGGCTTTTTAACTTAAATTAGCATTGATATCAATACGAGCAGAAACCCGTATTAACAATAACCAAATGACATCAGGCGCTTATAACGCTGATCTAACATCTCTTCGGTGCTTAGCGCTTCAAGATCAGCCAAGTCACGTTTAAGCTGCACTTTCAGGTTTTTCGCCATCGCATCGTAATTGCGGTGTGCGCCACCTAGCGGCTCTTCAATGATGTTATTGATAAGGTCCAGCTCTTTTACGCGAGAGGCTGATACACCCATTGCTTCTGCTGCAAGTGAAGCTTTGTCTGCACTCTTCCAAAGAATAGAAGCACACCCTTCAGGTGAAATTACAGAATACGTGCTATATTGCAGCATGTTTACTCTGTCACCTACCCCGATAGCCAATGCGCCACCAGAACCGCCTTCACCGATCACGGTACAAATGGTTGGTACTTTGAGCGCTGCCATCACTTTAAGGTTACGTGCAATCGCTTCACTTTGACCGCGCTCCTCAGCGCCTACGCCCGGATAAGCTCCCGGAGTGTCGATAAAGGTGATGATTGGCATCTTAAAGCGTTCAGCCATTTCCATTAAACGCAATGCTTTACGATAACCTTCTGGCTTTGGCATACCAAAGTTACGTTTGATTTTTTCAGCGGTATCACGACCTTTTTGCTGACCGATAATCATTACTGGCTTGTCGTCAAGACGCGCAACACCACCAAGAATAGCCGGATCGTTAGCAAAAGTACGGTCGCCCGCAAACTCGTCAAACTCGGTAAAAATGCGTTCAATATAATCGCGAGTATATGGACGAAGCGGATGACGCGCTAATTGAGACACTTGCCAAGCGCCTAAACCGTCGAAAATTTTCTTTGTTTGCTCAACATTTTTGTCTTTTAAGCGGCTGATCTCTTCTTCAAGGCTAAGATCTAAATCGCCAGAGCGGCTAACGTTTTGTAATTCTTTGATCTTTGCTTCCAATTCAGCGATTGGAAGTTCAAATTCAAGATAATTGAGGCTCATGCTCTAAACTACCTGTTTAGTTAAATTCTAATTCTAATTCCTGCGCCGCCAGCAGTGATAAACGAGTTAAAAGCTCATCACTTGGCGTCACACACCATTGTGTTCCTAATGTTAACTCTGCTAATGCATCAGGACGCTGATATTTAATTTTTACCGGACACGTTCCAAATTTATATGGTTCTAGCACTTTTTTGAAATTATCAAAGAAGTTCGCGTCAATTTGAGCCATATTTAGCGTCATTTTTATTGCACTAATACGCTTTTCTCGCGCCTGAGCAATGGTAGAGATTTCTCTTGCGGTCATTGTAATGCCACCAGAGAAGTTATCAAAGCTGACCTGTCCAGATATTACCAAGATTTGGTTAATTTGCAGCATTTCTTGGTACATTTCAAACTGTTCAGGAAATAAGCGTACATCAATTCGGGCACTTTTGTCATCTAAAGTGATAAGTCCCCAACGCGCTCCTTTTTTGTTTATCAAGGTACGAGCATTGATAACCAGTCCCGCCGCGGTTGCTACCGTATCACGATTACCGGGTTGTAAGTCAACTAACTTGCCAGAGGTATAATATTTTAATTCTTTGCGATATTGATTAATTGGGTGGCCTGTTAGATAAAGACCTAAGGTTTCTTTTTCCCCATTTAACCATTCTTTATCACTGAGCGGCGTGGCTTTGATAAAGGCTTGTTCAACCTCCTCAGGCTCAACTGCTAGCAAACCAAATAAGTCGCTCTGTCCAAGTGATTCGGCTTTGTGGTGCTGCTCTGCCGACTTCATGGCATCCTTTAAGCTTGCCAGTAAAGTCGCGCGCCCTGGCTGATCTCTATCTGGGCCAAGCTTATCAAGCGCTCCCGCGTATATTAGCTTTTCAATCACGCGTTTATTTAGGCGTTTTAAGTCAACTCGCGCACAGAAGTCGAATAAATCTTTAAATTCTCCCCCTTGGGCTCGCGCTTCAAGGATCGCTTCAACTGGACCTTCACCCACGCCTTTTATCGCACCTATACCATAGACGATCTCACCTTGACGATTTACAGCAAATTTGTAGACACCGGCATTCACATCTGGTGGTAGCAGCGTCAACTTCATGTTTTCGCATTCATCGACCAAGGTTACGATTTTGTCGGTATTATCCATATCCGCTGACATTACCGCCGCCATAAACTCGGCAGGGAAATGGGTCTTCATCCATAGCGTTTGGTAAGACACCAACGCGTAAGCAGCAGAGTGTGATTTGTTAAAGCCGTAACCCGCGAATTTCTCTACCAAGTCGAAGATTTTCATCGCAAGTTCGCCTTCGACGCCATTGTTTTTGGCACCATCTTCGAACGTTGCACGTTGCTTCGCCATTTCTTCTGGCTTTTTCTTACCCATTGCACGACGAAGCAAGTCTGCGCCGCCTAGGCTATAACCTGCAAGCACCTGCGCTATCTGCATTACCTGTTCTTGGTAAAGGATGATCCCGTAGGTCGGCTCCAGTATAGGTTGTAGGCTTTCGTGCTGATATTGCGCATCAGGATACGATACTTCCTCGCGACCATGCTTACGGTCGATAAAGTTATCTACCATGCCCGATTGCAGCGGGCCTGGACGGAATAGCGCAACCAGTGCGATCATGTCTTCGAAACAGTCTGGCTTCAAGCGACGGATCAAGTCTTTCATACCACGAGATTCCAACTGGAATACCGCAGTTGTTTGTGCGTCTAGTAACACTTTAAAACTTGCAGGGTCATCCAGTGGGATCGCAGCAATATCAATCGGTTCTCGACTTTCTCTGCCAAGGCGTTCGTTCGCCATGTCGAGCGCCCATTGCAAAATGGTTAGCGTTCTTAGACCGAGGAAGTCAAACTTAACCAGACCTGCAGTTTCTACGTCATTCTTATCAAACTGGGTAACTGGGAATTTACCTTCTTCGTCACAATACAGTGCTGCAAAGTCGGTAATAGTGGTAGGCGAGATAACAACACCACCGGCGTGTTTACCCGCGTTACGTGTACAGCCTTCAAGAATACGACATTTATCGATCAGTTCACGAACTTCTTCGTCACTGTCATAAGCTTCAGGCAAGCGAGGCTCAACATCAAACGCTTTGGCAAGTGTCATACCAGGGTCGCCAGGTACAAGCTTGGAGATCCTATCTACGAAGCCATAAGGGTGACCGAGCACACGACCTACGTCTCGAATTACCGCTTTTGCCGCCATCGTACCAAAGGTGATGATCTGAGATACGGCGTCTCGACCATACAGTTTAGCAACGTGGTCAATTACCTCGTCTCGTCTATCCATACAGAAGTCGACGTCAAAGTCTGGCATCGAAACCCGCTCGGGGTTAAGGAATCGTTCGAATAGGAGATCGAATTCAAGTGGGTCAAGATCCGTGATCTTAAGCGCATATGCCACCAAAGAGCCGGCACCGGAACCACGACCAGGACCGACAGGGATGCCGTTATCCTTACTCCACTGAATGAACTCCATTACGATTAAGAAGTAACCAGGGAATCCCATTTGGTTGATAACGTCGAGTTCAACCTGCAGACGGTCGTCATACTCACCACGCTTTTCTTTACGATCATTTTCATCAGGGAATAAGAACTGCAACCGTTCTTCTAGACCATCTCGCGATACTTTTACCAAGAAATCTTCAATCGCCAGATCGCCCGTTGGATAATCTGGTAGGAAGTAGGTGCCAAGCTGTACCGTCACGTTACAGCGCTTAGCGATTTCTACGGTGTTTTCTAAAGCTTCTGGAATGTCACTAAAGAGCGCTTGCATTTGCTCTGAAGTCTTTAAATATTGCTCTTTAGAAAAGCGTTTTGGTCGATTTTTGTCTTCTAATGTATAACCGTCGTGAATCGCAACACGAATTTCGTGGGCATCAAAGTCTTTTTCGTGTAAAAACACCACTTCATTCGTCGCCACAACGGGTATATTACGCGCAGTCGCAACCTCCACAGCACCATGGAGATATTCTTCTTCTTGTGCACGTGCGGTGCGTTGCAGCTCAATATAAAAATGGTCGCTAAAATGCTGCTCGTAAAACGCCAGCGTTTCTTCAATTAGCTTAGGATTGCCTTTTAGGATGGCTTTGCCTAAATCGCCATCTTTCGCGCCGGAGATAAGGATCAGCCCTTCTTTATATTTTGCAAGCCACTCTTTATCAATTACAGGGCGATGGAATACATGACCGCGAAGATAGGCATCGGAGATCAACAAGGTTAGGTTTTTATACCCTTGATTGTTCTTAGCGAGAACGAGAATTCGGCTTGGTTCATCAGGAAATTGATCTGACTTTAGCCAAAAATCCGCACCAATTATTGGCTTGATCCCTGCCCCGTGTGCGCCACCATAAAAACGCACCAAACCACATAAGTTCATTTGATCGGTGATGGCAAGCGCAGGCATTGCAAGCTCTTCGGCCCTTGCCACAATTGGTTTGGTCTTCGCTAGACCATCCACCATTGAGAAGTCACTGTGTACACGCAAATGGACAAACTGCGGGGCTGGCATGCTTACTCCTTCTCGGCCAAAATTCGTTGCACAGGCTTAAAGCTTGTACGGTGATGCGGAGTAACCCCATGTGCTTCGAGCGCGGCAAAGTGGGCTTTGGTTGGATAACCTTTGTGGCCTGCAAAACCAAACTCAGGATATTCCGCATCGAGTGCTAACATCTCATTGTCTCGGGTGACTTTCGCCAATATGGATGCCGCACTTATCTCGGCAACTAGGCTATCCCCTTTTACAACTGCGGTTGCCGCAACACTCAGCTTAGGTAAACGATTTCCATCAACAAATACATGATCAGGTTGAATTTCCAATCCTTCAACTGCGCGTGTCATCGCCAACATCGTTGCGTGAAGAATATTCAAATCGTCAATTTCTGCAACTGACGCTCTCGCAATGCAGTAACATAATGCCTTTTCTTTTATCTCTTCTGCCAATGCAATGCGCTTTTTCTCTGACAGTTTTTTTGAGTCGGTTAAACCTACTATTGGTTTGGTTGGGTCTAAAATGACGGCAGCGGTTACAACGTCACCCACCAACGGGCCACGCCCTACCTCGTCAACGCCTGCAATATACTGCACATCAGGACGTTCAATTTGCATCTATTAACTCCATTACAGCCTGAGCCGCTTGTTTGCTGGCATTTAGGCGAATGTTCTCATGTATCTCGTAAAACTTTCTCACAAGCTTGCTATTATTGCCTTTTAACATCGGGAAAAGTGCATCAGCGAGTGCGTCAGGATTACACTCTGCCTGTAAAAACTCAGGCACAAGTGGTGCATCAGCCAATAAATTCGGCAAAGCAAAGTATTTGATGTTAAAGGTAAAAAAGGTATTAAAAATCCAATAACTCTTAGGATTTAGCTTATACCCTACCACCATTGGCTTCTTATATAGCATCGCCTCAAGTGTGGCAGTACCCGAAGCCAGTAAAACGCTATCCGCAGCTTGCATTGCCAGTGCTGACTGGCCGTCAAGCATAATTGGGTTCAATTCCGGCGCGACTTCGTTCAAGGCTTCCAAAAACTGTGCTCTGCGCTTTTCGTTTACCAAAGGCACGACTATTTTTAAGTCAGGAATTTTATCGACTAATTTTTTTGCGGTGGCGAGGTAAGTGCGGCTCAATAAGCCAACTTCAGAGCCCCGACTACCAGGAAGCAGTGCTAAAACCGTATCATCTTGACTTAAGTTCAGCTGTGCACGCGCACCTGCGGTATCCGGTTCAAGTGGAATTTCATCCGCCAGCGTATGACCCACAAATGTACAAGGCACTTCATGTTTATCATAAAAGGCTTTTTCGAACGGCAGCAAAGACAGCACTAGGTTAGTCGCTTCAGCAATCTTATGGATGCGCTTTTGACGCCACGCCCACACACTCGGGCTTACATACTGAATGGTTTTAATTCCTGCCGCTTTCAACGGTTTTTCAACACGCAAATTAAAATCCGGCGCATCAATACCGATGAATACATCAGGTGGATTATCAATAAAGTAGTTCACCAACTGCTTTTTAATTTTTAGCAAGCGAGGTAAGCGACCAAGCACTTCGACTAGTCCCATAACAGCCAGTTCATCCATATCAAACAGGCTTTTACAACCCGCTTGTTGCATTTTAGGACCACCGATCCCGACAAAATTGGCATTGGGGTAATGAAGTTTTAGCGCGTTTATGAGGCCAGCACCGAGTATATCGCCCGATAACTCTCCTGCGACCACGCCAATGGTGATATTTTTTTCGTTAGCCATTGTTATTTTTCAGTATAAAAAAACGCCATACAAAATGTATGGCGTAAGTATAACCTGTATTGCGGTTCAAGTTTAGCGGATCAAACCACGATTAGAAGTCGCAATAAAATCAATCATTTGCTGAACTGCTGCGAACTCAGAAGCGTCTTCTTTTAGCGCCTCTAACGCATCTTCTAAACGCAGCCCCTTACGGAACAACGTTTTGTATGCGCGTCTTGTTGCCATGATTTCATCAGACTCAAAGCCGCGACGCTTTAAACCTTCAGTATTAATTGCAACGGGTCTCGCTGGCGTGCCGGTCGTTGTAACGAAAGGCGGCACGTCTTGGTTCACACCAGAGTACATACCAATAAAGGCATGTGAACCCACTTTACAAAATTGATGTACACCTGAATTACCCGCAAGGATAACCCAGTCACCAATATGTACATGTCCGGCTACACTTGCATTGTTAGCGAAAATCACATTGCTGCCAATGACTGCGTCGTGTGCCACATGGGTGTAAGCCATAAATAGGTTGTTGCTACCAATTCGAGTGATCCCTTCGTCTTGAATTGTGCCACGATGGATAGTCGCACACTCACGAATAACGTTGTTATCACCAATAATTAGCTTGGTTGGTTCATCCTTGTACTTTTTATCTTGGCAGGCTTCCCCTACTGACGCGAATTGGAAAATGTGATTGCCTGAACCAATCTCAGATGGGCCTTTGATCACAACATGTGATTCAATCTTACAGTTATCACCAATGATTACGTCATTGCCAATATAACTATAAGGGCCTACAGAAACATTCTCGCCTAGACGCGCGCCTGATTCGATAATTGCGGTAGGATGAATAGCCATTAAAACTCTCTTCTAGCACACATAATTTCAGCTGAACACACAGTTTTGCCTTCTACTTTAGCTTCAGCACTGAATTTCCAGATGTTACGGCGTTCTTTTTCGAACTTAACGTGCAAATGCATCGTGTCACCCGGTAAAACAGGTTGTTTGAAACGTGCATTATCAATCGCCGCAAATAAGTATAGTTCATTCTCGCTGCGATTCTCGACCGTTTTAAAACCAAGTAAACCGGTTGCCTGAGCCATCGCTTCTAAGATCAACACACCTGGGAAAATAGGTTGCTCTGGAAAGTGACCTGTGAAAATAGGCTCATTAATCGTCACGTTTTTAATCGCGTGAAGATATTCACCAGGCTTAAAATCTACCACTTTGTCAACAAGCAACATTGGGTAGCGGTGCGGAAGAAGTTTTAAAATCTCTTGGATATCAAAGCTGTTTAATTCGTTAGCCAAAATAGCTTCCTTATTCTACATCAGTATCTTTAAGCTGTGCTGTCAGCAGCTCAAGTGCCTTCAGGCGCGACTTAAAGTCAGATAAATTGCGTAAGTGTGCAATAGACTTACGCCACTCTTTATTCGTTTGGTGAGGTAAACCAGAAGAATAGATCCCTGGCTCAGTAATTCCTTTAGTAACCATGCTCATACCAGTAATGACAACCCCATCACAAATTTCGTTGTGACCATTGATTGCTGTCATGCCACCAATTTGGCAGTACTTGCCGATTTTAACACTGCCCGCCAGTACCGTGCAGCCTGCGATAGCTGTACCGTAACCAACTTCGACGTTATGGGCAATTTGGATCTGGTTATCTAAAATGACGTTGCTATGAATAATGGTGTCTTCTAGCGCACCTCTATCAATAGAAGTACTCGCGCCAACTTCGACACGGTCGCCAATAATTACGGTGCCAACTTGAGGGATTTTAACCCACTCGCCTTTCTCGTTGGCGTAGCCAAAACCATCACTTCCTATTACGGCACCTGACTGGAATAGGCATTGTTCGCCTATCTGTACTTCATGATAGACGGTTACGTTTGCCCAGAGTTTAGTCTTTGCGCCTATTTTGGCATGTTTTCCAATGAAACAGCCTGGCCCTATCTCAACATCATCACCAATCACAGCGCCATCTTCAATTACAGCATTCGCACCCACACTGACGTTTGCACCAAGTGTTGCTGTATCAGAGATAACTGCTGTACGATGAACTCCTGATGCTGCGCTAGGTGTTGAGTCTAGCTTCTGTGCAAGTTTTGCATAGGCTACATAAGGATCCGCGATAATGAGTTTATTACCCGCAAAATAATCCGCGTCTTTTTCACTCAAGATCACGGCCCCCGCAGTCGTGCTTTCAAGCTGACCACGGTATTTGCTGTTGGCTAAAAACGCGATTTGGTCGTCTTTTGCCTGTGCGAGAGTGGCGATATTTCGAATTGATTTATCGCCATCACCTTGCAGCTGAGCACCTAGATACTCAGCAAGTTGAGATAAGGTGTGAAGTTTTGTCATTACTTATTGCTAACCGCTTTTACCACTTCTTCAGAAAGGTCGGCTACTTTATCAGGATTGAAGTAAATTGTCGTATCTTTTACTTTAACTTCGTCAAACTTACCTTTTTTAGCAACAGACTCAATCGCATCTACGATTAGCTTTTGTACTTTAGCAAGCTCTTGGTTTTGACGAACTTTAATTTCTTGCTCTAGTGGACGACCTTTTTCAGCAAGTGTCTTTTGCATGCCTTGGATCTTTTCACGAAGCGCTTCTTTTTGCTCTTCACTCATTGTCGTTGCTTCGCGCTTAAATTTTTCAGCTTCGAAACGAATGTCACCTTGAATTTTTTCAAGTTCTTGACGACGCTCAGCGAACTCAGCTTGTAGTGTCTGTTCAATTTTCGCCATTTGTGGAATTTGCTTATACACTTCCTGCATGTCTACGATGCCTACTTTGTGTGCAAATGCGCTACCTGAAGCACCCATCATTAGTGCTGCAGTCATGGCTAGTGTTGATGATTTAATAAATTTTTTCACAATAAAACTCCTTAGAATGTATTACTGATATTGAAGCTGATCGTCTTCGTATCGTCTTCTTCTTCTTTTTTGAGTGGGTAAGCGAAACTGATCAGCATAGGTCCCATAGGCGAGATCCACTGAATCGATAAACCCGTTGATACTCTGAACCTTGATGGATCAGAGAAATCAGAAAGTAGATTGTATTGATCTTCTGGCAAGTTGTTATAACGGTCTACATCAAACTCAGTATCCCAAACGTTTGCCGCATCGACGAAGAAGCTCGTTCTTACTGAACTCGTGTTTTCTTCGTCTAGGAATGGCGTTGGTACGATAAGCTCAAGACCTGCTAGTGCTTTTGCGTTACCACCGATACGACCACCTAGATTTAGCGTATCAAATTGCTGATCGCCGCCAATACAGCTACCTGATGTACCATCTGGTTTAGGTGTGCCCGGAATACACTTAGGCGCACGCTGTACCGCTCGAGGTAGAATCGTGTTTCGGTCAAAACCACGTAGTTCTTGCTCTGAAATACGGAAGAACTCTTGGAATGGCAACACTTGCTCAAAGCCATTGGTCTCACCATAACCATTACCATAGCCTAAACCCGCTCTCGCTGAGAATACCCAACGATGGTCATTACTGATTGGCCAGTAAAAACGTGAATCGTAATTGATCTTGAAGAAATTAAGATCTGAGTTTGGTGTAGTAATACTTAAGTTCAAGCTTTGACGAGAACCTGCAGTTGGGAACATACCACGGTTAACCGTTACACGTGACCAACCTGCACTTAACTCATATTTAGTAAAGTCATAATCGGCATTTGGATCGCTTTCGTTTAAGAAGCTCTCACGAAGTACTCGTGTTTGCTCAAAGTCCGAAATTTGCGAAAGGCTTTCTTCAATCCAACGAATACCAAAGTTAACACGGTTAATCGCATTAATTGGGAAACCAAAGTTAGTACCGAGACCATAGCTGGTCGATTTATAATCTACGATACCAAACTCACTCGCATCGAACTTACTGTAGAAGATACTGCTGCCTTGCGACACACCGTCAGGCGTGAAGTAAGGGTCAGTGTAGGACACACTATAACGTTCTGAACCACGCGAAGTGTTGATATTGAAAGCAACTTGGTTACCAGATCCTAGGAAGTTTGACTCACTGACACCAATGTTAAACTGAAGGCCCGCATAAGAACCATAAGCAACACCCGCTTGGAAACTACCTGCTGGCTGTTCTTTTACTTTAAAGTCAACATCAACCTGATCTTCAACACCAGGAATTGGCTTGACTTCAAACTCTACCGATTCCATATATGGCAAACGTTGAATTTGAAGCTTTGAACGCTCTAGGTTTTGGTTAGACAACCACGCACCTTCAAGCTGCGTCATTTCACGACGTAACACCTCGTCTGCTGTATTTTGGTTACCGTTCACCACGATGCGACGTACATATACGCGCTTTCCAGGATCAACAGATAGTGTTAATTGTACTTCTTTGTTTTCATCATCGATTTCTGGAACGGTTCGTACTTCAGCATTGGCATATCCAAAACGCGCCAAATAACTCTTAATGAAGTCTTCCGTTGCCGTCACAACTGAGCCGTTGTAAAGCTCACCAGCACGAAGTGGCACTATGCCTTTAATTAAGTCTTCACGACCTAATAAGTCACCAATGAAATCAAACCCTTTAACGGTATATTTTTCACCTTCGGTGATGTTTGCCGTAACATAAACTGATTCACGTTCTGGGCTTACTGAAACCTGCGTTGAATCGATGTTAAAACGCAAATAACCACGGTCTAGGTAAAAACTGCGGATCTTTTCTAAATCGCCTTCAATGGTTTGTTTTTGATAACGGTCATTAGAGAGGAAGCGCCACCAAGGTAAGTCCTGCTGAGATTCAATTAGGTTAAGAAGTTCTTCGTCCGAGAACAGCTCATTACCAACGAGGTTAATTTGACGTACAGAAGCAGCATCACCCTCTTCAAACTTCAGCATCAGCTTCACACGGTTACGTGGCAATTCAACAATGCTGACTTCAACCTTAGCGTTGTATTTACCAATACTGTGGAAGAATTCCGTTAAGCCTTTTTCGATACTATCAAGTACCGTTCTGTCTAACGGCTCACCTTGGCGAATATTTTGCTGTTCTAAACTCTCGTTTAGCTGCTCGTCTTTGATGTCTTTGTTACCATCGAATTCGATTGAGCTGATAGTTGGACGTTCTTTAACCTTAAAAATAATCTGATTACCATCACGGAATACCGCAATGTTGTCAAAGTGGCCAGACTTATACAGCGCCTTGATTGTGCGTGAAATAGTAAACTGATCGACATTGTCACCAACGTTGATCGGAATATGTGTCAATGCAGCACCTAGTGCAACGCGCTGCAGCCCTTCTACTTTTAAATCTTCTACGATAAAGGAGTTTTGCCCTAAGGCAGCAAAACTAGCGCCCAGTAAACTGGTTACTGCAATGTGTTTTTTTATAGGCATTTTATTATCTTTATCCTTTACAACAATTTTGGCGCGATACGCTAAGGCCCATTACATCACAACATTCAAACGTTACAGCTTTTGTATTATGTTATCCGTTGTATGCTTGAACAAAAATGCAAACATTTAAATTGCATATAATGTGCGCTTTTTAGCACCGCACGGCTTAAAGCCGAGAAACATCATTAAATAGTGCAAAAAACGTTAAGGCAAGAAGAAGCGCCGCTCCAATCTTAAACCCAAACTCTTGTGTCTTTTCAGAGACTGGTTTTCTGCGAATTAGTTCAATTAAGTAATACATTAAATGCCCACCATCTAAGACAGGGAGCGGTAATAAGTTAAAAACTCCTAAATTCACGCTGATAAGCGCTAAGAAGCCTAAAAATGCAACTAACCCGTAACTAACACTATTTCCGGCACTAACCGCGATCCCCACAGGCCCGCTTAAGTTTTTTACCGAGACTTGGCCCGTGATTAAGTTGCCGATCATGTCGAAACTTAAGGCAATCAAGTCGTAAGTTTTACGAATGCCAAGCACCATACTATCTAGGATGCCGTATTGTCTAGTTTCAATATAACCATTTGGCCATTTTTCCATCACAGGCACAACGCCCAAATAGCCTTGTACGACACCTTCTGGTGAAGTTTTTGCCTGAGGTGTTATCGTTAGGGTTTGTGGCTGACCATCGCGCAGAATATCAATGCTTATGGCTTGATTTGCAGATTTTTGAACTCGGCTCACCAGCTGTTGCCACGATGCCAATTTGTCACCATTTATCGCAACCAGCGTGTCATCTACTTGTAAGCCACCTTTGTCGGCAGCTGCACCTTCTTCGATATAACCGAGCTGCAGCGTCAGCGGTGGCCTATAAGGCGTAATGCCGACTGAGGTCAGTGGCGCTTCATCTTGCTTTTCCAGTTTCCAATCGCTCAAACGTAGCGTGCGAATAGCCAAACTACCTTTTTCATCTTGTACTTTGGCAACCAGAGATGGTTCACCTAAATGCACCATCAATTCAAACGTGACGTCTTGCCATGAGTGTACTAACTCATCATTCAGTGCAATGATGTGGTCACCTGATTGAAATCCAGCATCCGCCGCGATACTGGTTGGTGTCACACCACCAACGACGGGTTTTACGGATTGAACCCCTACCATATACATTGCCGCTAACGCGACAATGGCAAACAAAAAGTTTGCCATGGGGCCTGCAGCTACCACAGCGATACGAGAAAGTACTGGCTTATTATTGAAGGCAAGGTGGCGCTCCTGCTCTGGCACATCATCAACGCGTTCATCGAGCATTTTGACATAGCCGCCAAGTGGAATTGCGGCGATAACGTATTCGGTTTGATGTTTGTCATACCATTTGACTAAAGGCTTACCAAAACCAATAGAAAAACGTAAGACCTTAACGCCGGCTTTTCTGGCAACCCAAAAATGGCCATATTCATGAACGGTAACTAAAATCCCTAAAGCAAGAATAAATGAGCCTAAGTGCCAGAAAAATTCAAACATAGTTACCTCAATGTGGCGATAATTTGCTGCGCTCGGTGGCGGGCCGTTCGGTCTGTTTCCATAATAGACTCAACGGATTCTAATACGCCAAGCGTGCTTTGCTCAAGCGTTAAGGCATTGACTCGATAGATATCGCAAAACCCTATCTTACCCTCTAAAAATGCCGCAACAGCGATTTCATTTGCGGCATTCACTGTTGTTGTTGCGGCCTGACCACTACGACATGCGTCAATCGCTAATTTGAGGTTGGGATAACGGTTAAAATCTGGTTTGGTAAAAGTGAAATCGACAATCTGAGAAAAATCTAATGGCTCTACACCGGCGTCAATTCTTTCAGGATAGGCAAGCCCATATGCAATCGGCGTTCGCATGTCTGGCTGCCCCATTTGTGCGAGCACCGAGCCGTCGCGATACTGCACCATTGAGTGGATCATACTTTGTGGGTGGATCACCACTTCAATATCGTCAGCCGAGCAGTTAAATAACCACTTCGCTTCAATAAACTCTAGCCCTTTATTCATCATGGTCGCAGAGTCGACAGAGATTTTTCTGCCCATAGACCAATTAGGATGCGCAACCGCTTCTTCCACCGTTACTGAAGCTAAGGTAGCCAATGAACGCTGCAAGAAAGGTCCACCAGAACCGGTTAATAAAATCTTACTAACACCGCTGTGACTTAGGTTTGAAGATTGTCCCGTTTGAATGGTCGTTGGTAGGCACTGGTAAATAGCATTATGTTCACTGTCGATAGGGAGTAAAGTCGCACCATACGCTTTTACTTTATCCATAAACAGCTGGCCACTCATTACTAACGACTCTTTGTTCGCCAGCAGCACTTTTCTACCCGCCTCGACTGCCGCTAGTGTCGGTAACAACCCTGCTGCACCAACGATTGCGGACATCACGATATCCACATCTACGTGACGAGCCATCTCGGCCATTGCTTCAACGCCATGGAGTACTTCAGTGGTAGTGCCCACCAAACGTTGAGAAAGTTGCTGAGCTGCGTGCTCAGAGCTCATAACCGCGTATTTAGGCTGATGACGTAAACAAAGCTCAGCCATCTTTTCCGCGTTTTGCCCTGCGACTAAGGCAAATACACGATATTGTTCTTTATTGCGGCTAACGACATCTAAGGTTGATAGTCCAATAGAGCCTGTCGCTCCTAGTACTACCAAGTTTTGCTCGCTCATAGCACAACCGTCCAAGCGTAGCAAAAAGCAAAAATGGGTGCCGCGGCCGTTAAGCTATCAATGCGATCTAGGATACCGCCGTGACCTGGCAAACAACGGCCTGAATCTTTAAGACCTACTTCGCGCTTAAACATACTTTCAAGCAAATCACCAACGGCAGAAAATAGCGCGATAATAATGGTCATTGCAGCGTAAATTGGCCACATATTGAGATCAATTGCGGCGAAGTGACAAAACACTAACACAAAAACAACTGCGGTGATCACGCCACCAACAAGACCTTCAATCGTTTTATTAGGGCTTACTTTAGGCATAAGCTTATGCTTACCTAAATTCTTTCCAGCGAAGTAAGCGCCAATGTCCGCGCTCCACACTATGCCCAATACCACCATGATAAGGACTGAGCCTATGTGCTCGCCATCTTCATATCCGGCACTACGCATCACGTTTAACGCAAGCCACAACGGGACTAGCGTCAGTACACCGGCGATGGAGCGCATCATGATCCCTTCATTCCAAGCACGAGCTGCTCGTGGGTATTTCACCACCAAGAAAGTAGCGACCAACCACCACGCAAAAGCGAGCGTAAATACATAATTGGCATCAGCGACTAAGCGCCCTTGCTGCCATAAATCCTGTATCGGCCAATGGGTGTTAAGCAATAGAATTAACACCGCCATAACGCCAACGAAAGTAAAACGCTGACGCTTTTGACATAGGCCCGCAAGCGCCGACCACTCCCATGCACCAAGCAAAACGATTAGTGCGGCAATCGTACTAAACATTGCCAGCGGTGTATAAAACACCAAAAGTAGAGCCAGAGGTGCAAGCACCGCTGACGTTAGAATACGTTGTTTTAACAAATTTGAACCCTTAACTTGTTGCGTCTTTCTCTGCGAGGAGCTGCTTTATCTGCTCTCCTGTGCATCCGAAGCGTCGCTCTCTAGACACGTAACAAGCAATGGCTTCAGAGAATGCTTGCTCGTCAAAATCAGGCCAAAGCGTGTCGGTAAAATAGAGTTCGGCATATGCAGCTTGCCATAGCAAGAAGTTACTGATGCGGAAGTCGCCTCCCGTTCTGATCAGCAAGTCGAGATTCGCTTGATCGGCCATCGTCATCTGCTCTGTCAAGGCATCTTCGGTTATATCACTTGGTTGCAATTCACCTGCTGCAACTTGTTTTGCGAGGTGTTGTGCTGCCTGTGTGATATCCCAACGTCCACCGTAATTTGCTGCAATGTTTAAGTTAAGCCCTGTATTGTCCTGGGTCAATGTTTGAGCTTCATGAACACGCTTTTGGAGGCTGTCAGGAAAACGAGAAAGATCGCCAATAATGGTTAGCTTTACGTTGTTCTTATGTAATTTTTTAACTTCTTTAGACAGCACATAAATAAATAATTCCATTAACGTGCTGACTTCATCTTCTGGCCTACGCCAGTTTTCACTACTAAAGGCAAATAGCGTCAGAGACTCTATACCTAACTTGGAACAGAATTGTACAGCACTGCGAACCGAATCTACGCCCTTCTTGTGTCCGAAGGCGCGAGGACGCCTGCGAGCTTGAGCCCAACGACCGTTGCCATCCATTATTATCGCAACATGTTTTGGCAATGATTGCTGCGAAATAACCTCTGCTTCTAAAACCATAATTCCAATTTAAGTGAAAAAAAACGCCGCCTAGTATACCCTAGGCGGCGCTTCAAACCTAATAAATTTGTCAGTGTACCTAGCCAAAAAAACGCTAACTGCTCAGAAACAAAGCAGAAATTTCTGCAATACGTAAACAGTGCGTAAATATAAACGCTAGGATAAAGACATTTAGATTTCCATCAACTCTGCTTCTTTCGCGCTTAGTTGAGTATCCATTTCTTTGATGAACTTATCAGTCAATTTTTGGATATCATCTTCAGCTTGACGTGCTTCGTCTTCAGAAATTTCTTTGTCTTTTAGCAATGATTTAATATCACCGTTTGCATCACGGCGAATGTTACGTACTGCAACACGACCACCTTCAACCTCACCACGTACGATCTTGATAAGATCTTTACGACGCTCTTCAGTTAATGGAGGAAGTGGAACACGGATCACAGTACCTGCTGACATTGGGTTTAAACCTAAGTCAGAAGACATGATTGCTTTTTCTACCGCTTGTGCAAGCGATTTGTCGAATACGCTGATAGCCAGTGTACGAGAGTCTTCCGTCGTTACGTTTGCTACTTGGTTTAACGGTGTATCTGCACCGTAGTAAGAAACAGAAATACCATCTAGTAGCGCAGGGTGTGCACGACCTGTGCGGATTTTAGAAAGCTGGCTTCCAAGTGCAGCCACACTTTTTTTCATGCGCTCTTGAGCGTCTTTTTTAATATCTTCGATCACAATACTTTCCTAGTCTGTTCTTGTTATGCCAGATTATACTCGCAATTTAGAGATTCGCTACTTAACTGCGAGTTGCTGAAATAGTCGTCAGATTATTCTGCTGCTTGAGAAGAGATAAGGGTACCTTCCTCTTCACCCATGATGACATTTTTCAATGCACCCGGTTTATTCATGTTGAATACGCTGATTGGCATATTGTGGTCACGTGCCAATGTAAATGCAGCTAAATCCATCACTTTCAATTCTTTGTCGATAACTTCGTTGTAAGTTAACGTGCGGTACAGCGTAGCATCTGGGTTTTTCACCGGATCGTCACTAAATACCCCTTCAACCTTAGTAGCTTTAATCACGGTATCCGCTTCAATCTCGATACCGCGCAAACATGCTGCTGAGTCCGTGGTAAAGAACGGGTTGCCCGTACCTGCAGAGAAAATAACAACACGGCCAGATTTTAATAGGCTAATTGCTTCTGCCCAATTGTACGCATCACACACACCATTTAGCGGGATAGCAGACATCAAACGTGCGTTTACAAAAGCGCGGTGCAGCGCATCACGCATCGCAAGGCCGTTCATGACGGTCGCTAGCATGCCCATGTGGTCGCCCACAACTCGGTTCATGCCCGCTTCTGCAAGTGAACCACCACGTAAGAAGTTACCGCCACCGATAACCAAACCCACTTCTACGTCGAGCTCTACTAACTCTTTGATTTCTTGTGCCATACGATCCAATACTTTTGGATCGATACCAAAGCCTTCATCTCCCATTAAAGCTTCACCACTAAGCTTTAAAAGAACGCGTCTAAAAACAGGTTTTTTATTGATAGTCATAATATCCGGGCCAATTAAAAGTGAGGTAAAAAATAACCGCGCTTATGCTAGACATAAATGCGCGGTTATTTTAGAGAATTTTCAGCAATGACGCAAAGCTAATGTCAGCTTTTACGTCATTAGGCATCACAATAAGTGATTACTGGCCTTTTGCTGCAGCGATTTGTGCTGCAACTTCTGCTGCGAAGTCTTCTTCTTTCTTCTCGATACCTTCACCTACTTCTAGGCGAACGAATGAAGAAACAGATGCATTCTTCTCTTTAAGGTAGTCACCCACTGATTTCTTAGGTTCCATGATGAAAGCTTGACCAGTAAGAGAGATCTCACCAGTGAACTTCTTCATACGACCAACAACCATCTTCTCAGCGATTTCAGCTGGCTTACCTTCGTTCATTGCGATTTCAACTTGAACCGCTTTTTCTTTTTCAACTACTTCAGCAGGTACGTCTTCTGGGTTTAGGTAGTCTGGCTTAGAAGCAGCAACGTGCATTGCAACGTGCTTAAGTGTTTCTTCGTCAGCATCACCAGCTACAACAACACCGATACGCTCGCCGTGACGGTAAGCAACTAGCTTGTCACCTTGGATGTAAGAAACACGACGGATGTTCATGTTCTCACCGATTTTAGCTACTAGTGCAACGCGAGTCTCTTCAAACTTAGCTTGTAAGTCTTCGATAGTTAGTTGCTCAGCTACAGCTGCGTCAGCAATTTCGTTAGCAAATGCAAGGAAGCTTGCATCTTTTGCTACGAAGTCAGTTTGACAGTTAACTTCTACTAGTGCAGCAAAACCTTCGCCTTGCTTGATGATGATTGTACCTTCAGCAGCGATGTTGCCTGCTTTTTTAGCAGCTTTAGCAGCACCACTTTTACGCATGTTTTCGATTGCTTGATCGATATCACCGCCAGTTTCTGTCAGTGCTTTTTTACAATCCATCATGCCAGCGCCAGTGCGCTCACGAAGTTCTTTTACTAGGGCAGCAGTTACAGCCATTAGAATATCCTCAAATCTGAATTCAGTTCTTGATAAAACCAACCTTAGGTTGGCTGAATATCAAATCAAGTACAGCTCGCCTCAATTTGATAAAAATCCGTTATCTTTCAAGGTCTGCTTGGCAAACAACGGGATAAGCAGTTAATCGCTTATAAAGAATATCAAGTCTTCACCAATAATTTGATGAAGACTTGATGACAGCTAATACCTAATCAGGTAATTACTCAGCTTCAACGAAGTCGTCGTTTTCTGCTTGAGCAACGATGTTGCTTTCACGACCTTCAGTGATAGCAGTCGCTACTGCACCAGTGTATAGCTGGATTGCACGGATAGCGTCGTCGTTACCTGGGATGATGAAATCAACACCATCTGGGTTTGAGTTAGTATCAACAACAGATACTACTGGGATACCTAGGTTGTTAGCTTCACGGATAGCGATGTGCTCGTGGTCAGCGTCGATAACGAAGATAGCGTCTGGAAGACCGCCCATATCTTTGATACCGCCAAGGCCTTTTTCAAGCTTTTGCATTTCACGAGTAAGCATTAGCGCTTCTTTCTTAGTAAGCTTCTCGAAAGTACCGTCTTGGCTTTGAGTCTCAAGCTCTTTAAGACGCTTGATTGATTGACGAACTGTTTTCCAGTTAGTCAACATACCACCTAACCAACGGTGATTTACATAGAACTGCTCACTTTGGATAGCCGCTTCTTTAACTGCTTCGCTTGCAGCGCGCTTAGTACCTACGAAAAGGATTTTGCCTTTGTTAGATGCTACGTTCTGTAAGAACTTAAGTGCATCGTTGAACATAGGAACTGTTTTTTCTAGGTTGATGATATGAACGCGGTTACGTGCACCGAAGATGAACGGCTTCATCTTAGGGTTCCAGTAACGTGCTTGGTGACCGAAGTGAACACCAGCTTGAAGCATATCGCGCATTGAAACGTTTGCCATTGTATATTTCCTCTAAAAGTTAGGGTTAGGCCTCCACATATCCCATAGCACCAACACGAAGTTTTTATAACTGCATGCACCCAAGTGTATGTGTCGATATGTGTGTGTGTTAATATTAATAAGTGTGTTGTCTTAACTACAAACATTCAATCTCATCGTGTGAGGAAGAATTATTTGTAAAAAGACGGCGCGCTTTATACCATATATAAAGAATTAACTCAATCTTATGCGTAAAATTTGTGCATAATAAATGTTCATCTAAATTGACTTGGAGTCTAAATGAGTGCTGTGATCAAAACCCCTGAAGAAATCGAAAAAATGCGTGTTGCCGGGCGTTTAGCCGCGGAAGTACTGGAAATGATCGAGCCGTATGTTAAGCCAGGGGTGACCACCGACGAATTAAACACCATTTGTCACAACTACATTGTTGATGAGCAAGGTGCTGTTCCTGCACCGCTAAATTATCACGGCTTTCCGAAGTCTATTTGTACCTCAGTTAACCACGTTATCTGTCACGGTATCCCAAACGATAAACCGCTAAAAGAGGGCGACATTATCAATATCGACATCACTGTGATCAAAGATGGTTATCATGGTGATACGTCAAAAATGTTTTACGTCGGTACACCAACTATCCAAGGTAAGCGCTTAAGCGAAATCACGCAAGAGAGCCTATACCTTGCGATAAAAATGGTAAAACCGGGCGTGCGTTTGGGTGATATTGGTGCTGCAATTCAAAAGTATGCAGAAGGCTTTAACTACTCTATCGTGCGTGAATATTGTGGTCACGGCATTGGTAAAGAATTCCATGAAGAACCACAAGTAATGCACTATGGCAAACCAGGCACTGGCGAAGTGCTTAAAGCTGGTATGTGTTTGACTATCGAGCCTATGGTTAACGCGGGTAAGCGCCAATGTAAGCTACTAAAAGATGAGTGGACTGTCGTAACCAAAGACCGTAGTCTGTCGGCGCAGTGGGAACACACGCTGCTTGTAACAGATAATGGCGTTGAGATCTTAACGCTACGCAATGACGAAACGATAGACCGCGTTATTACGCATTCAGCTTAATTGCAAAAAGCATTTATCAAAGCCAGCCAGATTGCTGGCTTTTTTATTGCGCAACTCACGCTACAGCGGTTACAACCCCTTTGTGTTTAGATATCAGTTACACGCAATGCTAGTTGCCCAATCCTTGACCCTTCACCTCCCCGTCACTCGCAATTCTTATTTATTTAGTGTAAAACAGGACTCTACTGTTTTTGCGCGCATGACACAGGATCCTAAGTGGCATTACCGAACAAAGTGAAGACGCTTCTTGACGAAGCACAAGAACTTACCGATTACCGTGATTGTCTTGCTTTTTTCTACAAATGGTTAAGCAATCAATTTGCCAAGCAACCCGTTAGAAATCTAATTAACTCTCGCGCCGAATTTATTGACCGCTTGTTGATTAAACTGTTTAATGAAACCGGACTGGCGCACCAACCAGACTTGTCGTTAATCGCCATTGGTGGTTATGGCCGTGGTGAGTTACACCCGTTCTCTGATATCGATTTTTTGGTGCTAACCAAATCCGTTCCCTGTGAAGAAGTGACCAGCTGTTTAGAGCGTTTTGTCACTTATTTATGGGATTTAGGTCTAGATATTGGTCATAGCGTAAGAACCCATGAACAAGTCCTAGAACAAAAACAAAATGACGTTCACTTTGCCACAAGCCTGCTGGAAAGCCGCCTCATTTGTGGTAACCATATTGAATATGAACGCCTCAAACGACATATCGTTGAAACCCCTATTTGGCAATCTAGTGACTTTTTTATCGCCAAGGTCAATGAGCAGAATATTCGCCATAAAAAATGCCATGGTACCGCCTATAACCTTGAGCCTAATATTAAAGAAAACCCCGGTGGCCTGCGCGACCTGCAAACCATTTTTTGGGTCGCTAAAAAGCACTTCCGCGCTGAAACTTTGGAAGAGTTAATCAATCACGGTTATTTGACCCATGAAGAATATCAAGAGCTGTTAGAGTGCATCGAAAACCTGTGGAACATTCGCTTTGCACTACATTTGGCCGCAGGTCGCAGTGAGAACCGCTTACTGTTTGACCATCAACCACATGCCGCAGAGCTCCTCGGTTTTGGCTCTGAAGGTAAAGCTTCAGTTGAGCGTATGATGAAACGCTTATTTAGGATCATGAGCCGAGTGCGCGAAATGAACCAGATGCTGCTCTCCTATTTCGAACAAAGTATTCTTCCCGAGCAGTTAGAACAAGAAGCCGTGCCACTTGACAGAAACTTTGAGCGCATTGGCAATAAAATTCGCGTTAAGAACCCCTCGGTCTTTTTCCGTCGAGAGAATTTGTTTGTCCTCTTTGAACATATTGCAGACAACCCTAAAATCAATCAGATTGACCCAAGTACCATACGTACTATGCGCCAAGTCAGACGCCGCTTATTAGGCGATCTGCAAGATTACGCAGGCTGTCGTGACGCTTTTTTAAGGTTATTGAAGCACCCCAACGGCATGGGGCGAGCGTTTACTCTGATGCACAAACACGGGATCATCGCCGCCTATTTACCACAATGGCGTAATATTTTTGGTCAAATGCAGTTCGATCTGTTTCACGCCTACACGGTAGATGAGCATACCCATAAGCTCATCAATAACATCTATCGCTATTTCGATAAAGAGCATATTAGCGAGTTCCCGATTTGTTCTGAGATTGTTGCCCGCATGGACAAACCAGAGCTACTCTACTTAGCTGGGATCTTTCACGATATTGCCAAAGGTCGAGGTGGCGACCATTCCGAGCTTGGTGCCGTTGACGCCATGGCATTTACTAAAATGCACGGCTTTACTGCTTCCGACGCTAAATTGGTAGCTTGGCTGGTGCAAAATCACCTCCTGATGTCTGTCACAGCCCAGCGTAAAGATATTAACGACCCCGATGTTATTGCTGAATTTGCACAAAAAGTGAAAAACGAACGTCAGCTAGATTATCTCTATTGCTTAACGGTTGCCGACATTCGTGCCACCAACGACAACCTCTGGAACGACTGGAAAAATACCCTCTTACGCGAGCTGTATCTGCATACTCAGCGGGCATTGCGTTTGGGTCTTGAAAACCCAATGGATATGCGCGATCAGATCCGTGATAAGAAACGCCAAGCCAAGCAACGGCTGATTAATTTGGGCTACTTCGAAGAGTACATTGACCTTATTTGGTCACGCTTTAAGGCCAATTATTTTACTGCCTTTAGTGAACAGCAGATCTCTTGGCATACTGAGCATTTATTACAGTCTCATGATTTAAGCCAGCCAAGCGTGATCGTCTCTGACAAGCCCATGCATGGCGGGACGCAAGTATTCGTATACAGTCCTTATGAATCTGCGTTATTCGCCAAACTGGTCAGTGTAATTGGTTCTAAAAAAGCACAGATCCAGCATGCTCAGGTCATGACCACAAAAGATGGCTATGTTGTCTTTAGTTTTGTTATCCTAGAAGTGAATGGCGACCCACTCAGCACCGGCCGTGCAGCGGGGATCAGAAAAGGCTTGGAAACTTTACTAAAAGATCCAAAAAGAAAGATCCGGGTTAAGAAAAACCGCTCACAAAAGTTTAAAGACTTTAATATCAAACCGAAAATTATACTGCGCCCGCACGCACGCGACGATCGCAGCCTAATTGAAATTCAGGCCATTGATATTCCGGGGTTACTGACTAAAATTGCTGAGGTATTTCAGGCCTATTCACTACATATTCATGCCGCGCGCATTACAACCGTCGGCGAACGCGCAGAAGACTTTTTCGTCGTCTCAAACAAAGATTACAAGGCTCTAGATGAAGTACAAAAAGCAGAGCTTCATCGCGCCCTACTCAAAAAACTAAATGCTGAAACAGATTAACGAGGAATTTATGTCTGATTTAAAAACGACTATTGAAACCGCGTGGGAAAACCGCGATACCATTACTCCAACCACGGTATCAGACGAAGTAAAACAAGCGATTGTCAACGCTTTGGAAATGCTAGATTCAGGTGCAGCGCGTGTTGCTGAAAAAATTAGTGGTGAGTGGGTCGTACATCAATGGTTGAAAAAGGCGGTACTCCTGTCTTTTAGAATTCGTGACAACCAACCAATGAGCGATGGCGTTAACCAGTTTTACGACAAAGTACCATTAAAATTCTCAGACTATACGCCAGAGCAGTTCCAACAAGGTGGTATGCGCGTAGTACCAAACGCGGTAGCGCGTCAAGGCAGTTTTGTCGGTAAGAACGTGGTACTTATGCCGTCTTACGTTAATATTGGTGCATATGTTGATGAAGGCACTATGGTAGACACTTGGGCAACTGTAGGCTCGTGTGCACAGATCGGTAAAAACGTACACCTATCTGGCGGTGTGGGCATTGGTGGCGTATTAGAGCCGTTACAAGCCAATCCAACGATTATTGAAGATAACTGTTTCATCGGCGCACGTTCTGAGATCGTCGAAGGTGTGATTGTTGAAGAAGGTGCGGTTATCTCCATGGGTGTCTATATTTCACAAAGTACTCGTATTTACGACCGTGAAACAGGCGAAACCCATTATGGTCGCGTACCAGCCGGTGCGGTGGTAGTACCAGGATCACTACCAAGCAAAGATGGCTCTCATAGCCTGTATGCAGCAATTATTGTGAAAAAAGTAGATCAGCAAACCCGTGAAAAAGTTGGGATCAATGCACTACTTCGCTCACTAGACGACTAAATATCACGATAGTTTCAAACAAGGGAGCTTTCTGCTCCCTTTTTCATGTATTACCAGCGGTAGTCCAGTGACACTAGAATGTTTCTCGGTCTTCCTGGAAAGTACCTTTCACCACTAAATGAAGTGTAATCGGCACGTTCAGCGTAACGTTCGTCGGTTAGATTTTTCACTCTCACTGTCAACGCCAAATGCGGATTTACCTGCCACTTTCCTCGTAAACTCAGTAAATCGTGACCGGAATAACGATGAAGATTTTCGGGGTCAGTAAAATACTCTCCTACATGATGCCAAGCTAAAGACCAACTGAGGTTATCCAGTGCTTGCCAGTGTAATTGGGCGTTAATCACGTTCCTTGGTGCTGAATCTAGATCGTTGCCGTTAATATTGATGCCACCTAGAATATTATCTCGTTCATAGGTATGCTTAGCACGCGTTGCGGCGAGATCTAGTTGCCAATGTGCTGAGAATGAATAACTCAGCTCCAACTCCACACCTCGGTGTCTTGAGCGACCATCATTGATATAGAAAAAGTCACTATCTCGGAAGATCAAATTTTCTTTTTCCATGTCATAAATCGCGACCTGATAGCCAAGACTATCTGCACTCCCTTTTAGGCCAAGCTCGATATTGTCCGCCTTTTCTTCCTCTAGCGATGCTTTTAGCTGCTCTCGCTGCAATTGGTAAAGCTCAGCAGTTTGTGGTGCGCGATAACCTTGAGACACGTTAGCATAGGCAATATCTCGCTCAGTGAACGCATAGCTTAGGCCAAATTTTGGTGAAAAATAAGCAAAGCTATTTTTGCCACTGGCTGGGCGACTATAACGACATCCTCCCATTGTACACATCGAACCATCTTCTTTGGTACGCCCAGTAGGCAAAAAGTTGCGATAATCGTATTTCATTGACTCAAAACGACCGCCCAGTTCAACTAACCAGTTACCCTGTCGCCAACTGAGATTTGCAAAAGGCGCGAGTTGCCTTGCATCTACCTCATAGTCGTAGTGTTTTCCTGTGGGAATAGTTGAGCGTAAAAATGCAGAACCTTCAGTCGGCGTAGGCTGATACTGCAACATCTCGCCTTGGGTATATTCTGCATCCATTCCCCAATCTAGTTGTATTGAGTCACTTAATTCAGTGTGTATAAGCGTTTGCAGCCCCACACCAGTTTGACCATTTTCTTCAAACGGCTTACCCGGCAAGAAATGCTTAACAAATTCCATCTCTTGCCAGCGTACATAAGGTTTTATCAGTACGGTGTTGCTATCATCAAAGTGCCCGGTTATTTCCGTCCAAGCTCTAAATGACTCAGCCTTTCTATATGCTTCAGGGTTTTCGTTTTGCTTTGCCAATTGCTTATTTTTATAGCTGTCCACTCCTGTTACATAACCCGCAGTTTGCTGATCTAAGTGGGTGTATGTCATTCCAGATACGACACCAATCTTCTCACCTTCATATTGGTGTTTGACGCTTAACTTTTGTTGCTCAACGCTTTCATCGTCACGATAACCCGAATCTTTTGTAAGGGTTAACGCTGCGCCCAAGCCAAGGGCTTTATCGCCAGCTTGTATCCGAGTTCGGCTATAACCATAGGAGCCGATATCTAATGCAATCCTAGGTGTCTTTTGAATGCTGTTTGAAGTAATCACATTAACCACTCCATGCACCGCATTAGAGCCATACAATACGCTGTTTGGCCCTTTTAGTACTTCTATACGCTCAGCCGCTTCAAAGTGCGATTCAAAGAGCTCATTGATATTACAAAAGCCTGCGGCTCTGAGTGCAATACCATCTTCAGCCATTAAAATGCCGCCACATGCGCCTGCACCAGATAGCACTTGTGAACGTAATGCAGGTAGATACTCTTGACCATTACCAT
This sequence comes from Pseudoalteromonas sp. CO342X, assembly GCF_004208915.1. Lineage (NCBI taxonomy): Bacteria > Pseudomonadati > Pseudomonadota > Gammaproteobacteria > Alteromonadales > Pseudoalteromonadaceae > Pseudoalteromonas > Pseudoalteromonas sp. CO342X. Next base: position 164,422 of record NZ_SGPH01000013.1, on the reverse strand, counting down.
GTTGTATATTTGCGCCAGCAACAAGCCTCAACGCCTTTTCGATATGTGTGACGCCTATGTCATCTAATTGAGTTTCTGTGAGCAAAGAGAGGCTTACAGGGCGCTCTCCTGTCGTCTCAGCCAATCTGGATGCCGTAGTAGTGATGATTTCAAATTCGTTGTTCTCTGTCGCTTTGCTAAGTTGTGGTACAAGAGCGCAACTTGCAAAGACCAACACCATTTTTTTCATTTTGATACCAATTGTATTAACTCGATTACAAGGCAAAAAGAAAGGGCTACACAGCCCTTTCTTTTTCTTTACCACTCAGCGTTATGCTTGTCTCGCCTCTAACATCAAACGCTTCATATCTCGCACTGCCTTTTCCAGTCCATCAATTGCCGCTCGAGCAACAATGGCATGACCAATGTTCAGTTCGTAGATTTCTGGCATTTGTGCAATCGGTTTAACATTATGGTAATGCAAACCATGGCCGGCGTTGACGATAAGGCCTAGGCCATGAGCATACTTAACACCTTCACGAATGCGTTCAAGCTCCGCGGTCATTTCGGTGTCGTTCTCAGCATCAGCATAAGCACCCGTGTGGATCTCAATGTAAGGCGCACCGGTTTGTTTTGCAGCATCTAGCTGCTTTTTATCCGCGTCGATGAACAAGCTTACTTTGATACCTGCATCAGCTAGGCGCTGAGTTGCCGCTGTGATCCTATCTAGATTACCCGCAACGTCTAAGCCACCTTCCGTGGTTAACTCTTCGCGTTTTTCTGGCACTAGGCAAACATATTCAGGTTTTACTTCGCAAGCGATGTCGAGCATTTCGTCAGTTACTGCGATTTCTAAATTCATACGTGTTTGGATGGTTTTTGCCATCACATAAACATCACGATCTTGAATATGGCGACGGTCTTCACGCAAGTGAATAGTAATGCCGTCGGCACCTGCGTGCTCAGCTACTGCAGCTGCATGTGCAGGATCTGGATAGCTAGTGCCACGCGCCTGACGAAGCGTTGCAATATGGTCTACGTTGACGCCGAGTAAAATATCTTTCATCGTTTATCCCTTGATAATATGACGTAGCAAGTGGATCACCCACTTAATACCGCAATACCAATTTACCGATTTATACTTTTGATTAAATTGGTATTATTTCTTTGAAATAAATAGTTCTCTACTTTTCAGCCCTTGCTTACCAACCAGCGGTGCCATTAATTTTCGTGTTAATAGCTTAGCCGCCCTTCTCACGGCAAGGTCTTGGAAATCTTGATTGGCAATGGCCAATAACATACTGCCCGGTATCGTATCAGGTTCACGACCGACTGCAATAAAACCGTACTCAGATACGTACTTATACGCGGCTTTTGGCCGCACTGGATTACCTTCTGCGTCAAACTCCAGTTCCACCCCGAAACCCAGCTCACCTAACAATTGCAACTCAAAGCTGCGTAAGATAGGTTCCACATCTTCATCTTGAGCCAAACGCATTAAATGTAGCTGATAGAGCGAAAAGATCTGCTCTAGCGGTTCGTTGGTGGGTACCACGCGTTGTGTTAGCTCATTGAGATACAAACCACAATATAACTGCCGCCCAACGAGTTGGATTTGATTGTCTGTGGGTTCAAAACGATTTACGTATTTAAAATCGTATCTGCCTGCATATTGCAGTAAAAGTAATGAAAATGGCCGCAACTGGGCATTATGTTTGAGGGATTGCTTGCCCTTTACTCGGGCAAGCATTTTGAGTTGTCCAACGCCTTCGACCAGCACGTCAAGCAGTACCTGAGAATCGCTATAAGGTCTGCGATGTAACAGATAGGCCTGTCGAAAGTCGCTATCCAATCAGTCTTCTCCGTACCCTAAGCTACGAAGAGCACGTTCGTCGTCTGCCCAGCCAGATTTCACTTTAACCCAGCATTCGAGATAGACTTTGTTGTCTAGCATGTTTTCAAGATCTTTACGCGCTTCGCGACCGATAACTTTGAGCTTTTCGCCTTTGTTGCCGATCACCATGCGTTTTTGCGATTCGCGCTCAACAAGGATCAATGCGTTTATCTGCCAAACACCGTTGTCTTGCCACTTAAACTGTTCGATCTCAACCGTCACCGAGTACGGTAATTCATCGCCCATAAAGCGCATCAGCTTTTCACGCACGATCTCTGCCGCCATAAAACGCATTGAGCGATCGGTAACGTAATCTTCAGGGAAGTAGAACTCACACGCAGGTAAACGCTTGTGCACTTCTTCTCTGATCATATCAACGTTCTTACCTTGCTTCGCAGAGATAGGTACGATCCCGATAAAATCACCCTGTTCACTCAACCACTGAATATGTGGCATCAACAAGTCTTTGTCTTTTACCTGATCAGTTTTATTCATCACCACCAAGATAGGACGACCGCTGTCTTTAACTTTAGCCAGTACCATTTCGTCATCAGGCGTCCAATGCGTCCCTTCTACGACAAAAATAACCAATTCAACATCGCCGATTGAGCTTGACGCTGCTCGGTTCATTAAGCGGTTAATTGCACGCTTTTCTTCAATATGAAGTCCTGGCGTATCAACATACACCGCCTGATAGTTACCCTCTGTATGGATCCCCATAATGCGGTGACGAGTGGTTTGTGGTTTACGCGAGGTAATACTTACCTTTTGCTCAACCAATTTATTTAATAGTGTCGATTTACCTACGTTAGGTCTACCGACAATGGCAATCATGCCGCAATGTGTATCAAGCGTCATTCTTTAGTATCTTAAGCGCTTTTTCGGCAGCTTTTTGCTCAGCTTTACGTCGCGAGCTGCCTACTGAAATTATACTTTCCATCCCTTCCACTATACATTCGACCGTGAATGTTTGGTTGTGAGCTTGCCCTTTGGTATCTATTACAGTGTAGCCCGGTAAAGGTAATTTTCGAGCCTGTAGATACTCCTGCAGCAGCGTCTTCGGGTCTTTTTGATTATGACCAGGTGAAATCGCAGTTAAGCGTGATTCGTACCAACTTAGTACCAAATCTCTACACACATCGATGTCAGAGTCTAAGAAAACAGCACCAATAATGGCTTCTACTGCATCTGCGAGCGTTGACTCACGGCGAAAACCGCCACTCTTTAGCTCACCTGGACCTAGGCGCAGATAATCACCCAGCGCGAATTCCACACCGAATTCCGCCAGCGTTTGACCACGCACTAATGTTGAGCGCATGCGGCTTAAATCACCTTCACGCGCTTTTGGAAACTTGTGATACAAAGCATTTGCAATCACAAAGCTTAAAATAGAGTCGCCCAAAAATTCGAGACGCTCGTTGTGCTGGCCTTTGTGACTGCGATGCGTCAAAGCCTGCTCAAGCAGCGCCTTATCAGAGAAGTTGTACCCTATTTTATTATAAAGTTCTTCTACGTTTCTTTTCATTTTTACTGAATACTACCTAGGCGTTCAAAACGAACACCAGTTGGAACCCACCCTGGCAAAATGCTGTCTGGGCCATTATCAAAATCAAAACTTAACCAAATAAATACCGCTCTTCCAACCAAGTTTTCATCAGGTACAAAACCCCACATACGACTATCTTGGCTGTTATTACGGTTATCACCCATCGCAAAATAACTTCCCTCTGGTACTACCCACTCATCGCGGCGAGTACCTGGTTGTTGATAGTAGCGATCTGTTAACTCTAACACTTCAGGATTAATTAAAATATCATGTTCTACGTTTGGCAAATGCTCGGTTAGACGCACTAACTGCATTGGGCCTTGCGTAAACTCGTCACGATTAACAATATCTACATCAATCTTGTTATATTCGCCACACGTCAACCCGTTTGCTTCGCTCTGCCCGTCTTCACACTTAGGTTTAATGTAAAGCTGACGATTGCGATAAACAATATGGTCGCCCGGTAAACCAACAATACGTTTGATGAAATCAATACGCTCGTCTAGCGGAAACTTGAACACCGCAATATCACCGCGCTCAGGTGTACCCGTCTCAACGATTTTGCTACGCCACACAGGGTCTTTAATCCCGTAAGCATATTTTTCCACAAGAATAAAATCGCCATCCAATAAGGTTGGCATCATTGAGCCTGATGGAATTTGAAACGGTTCAAAAATAAACGAACGGAAAATCGTGATCGCGGCAATCATAGGAAAAATTGATTTCGCGTTTTCAACAATGGCAGGTTCAGGTGCGATTTCCGCAATGATGTCGGCATCCAACTGAGTGTCAGACGCACCTTGCGCAATAGCAAGCCTAGCTTGTCTTTTTGGTGCATACACCAAATGATCGATCAACCAAATAAGGCCTGAACCGACCGTGAGTAGCACCAATAAAATTGAAAAATAACCTGCCATTTGTATTTCCTGTTACTTACCTACTTTCAATATTGCTAAGAATGCGTCTTGTGGCACTTCAACGTTACCAAGTTGCTTCATACGCTTCTTACCTTCTTTTTGCTTTTGCAGTAGCTTTTTCTTACGGCTCACGTCACCACCATAACATTTTGCGATTACGTTTTTACGTAACTGCTTAACTGTACTACGCGCAATGACGTGATTACCAATTGCAGCTTGAATAGCAATATCAAACATTTGGCGAGGGATCAATTCTCTCAGCGCTTCAGCTAACTGACGGCCACGCGTTTGTGAACCATCGCGGTGAACAATTATTGCAAGCGCATCAACGCGGTCGCCATTGATCAGAATATCCACACGCACCATGTCTGATGCTTCAAAACGCTTGAAGTTGTAATCTAGTGATGCAAAACCACGGCTGGTAGACTTCAACTTATCAAAGAAGTCCATTACCACCTCTGACATTGGCAATTCATAGGTTAACGCAACTTGCTTACCGTGATAGGTCATCTTGGTCTGCATACCACGCTTTTCAACACACAGCGTGATCACGTTTCCTAAATATTCTTGCGGAACGAGAATATTTGCTTCAACAATTGGTTCACGAATTTCAATAATGTCGTTTACCGGTGGTAAATCCGATGGATTATCGATTTTCACCACACCGTGCTTAGTTTCTACTTCATAGATTACCGTTGGAGCTGTGGTGATCAGATCCATGTCATATTCACGTTCAAGGCGCTCTTGAATAATCTCCATATGGAGCATACCTAAGAAACCACAACGGAAACCAAAGCCTAGTGCTGTTGAGTTTTCAGGCTCGAAGAATAGTGATGCATCGTTGAGGCTCAATTTATTAAGCGCATCGCGGAAATTTTCGTAGTCATCAGATGAAATTGGGAACATTCCCGCGTATACCTGAGGCTTCACCTTTTGGAAACCAGGCAAACGGTCTGTTGCAGAATCACGAGCCATGGTAATGGTATCACCAACTGGTGCACCATGGATGTCTTTGATACCTGCGATAACAAAGCCTACTTCACCCGTTTTCAACACCCCAGTATTGGTCTGCTTCGGTGTAAAGATACCAACCTTATCTACTTGGTGAGCTTGCTCTGTAGACATGATCTTGATCTTTTCGCCCGCTCTTAATTCACCGTTTTTAATACGCACCAATGACACTACGCCTTGGTACGGGTCAAACCATGAATCGATAATCAGTGCCTGTAGTGGCGCATTTGGCTCACCTTCTGGTGGCGGAATATCACGTACGATCACTTCGAGCACTTCATCAATGCCGATCCCCGTTTTCGCACTACAACGCACCGCTTCTAATGCTTCAATACCAACGATATCTTCAATTTCTTCGGCAACGCGAAGTGGATCAGCCTGTGGTAAGTCAATTTTGTTTAGTACCGGAATAACTTCCAAGTCCATCTCAAGCGCGGTGTAACAGTTCGCTAGTGTTTGTGCTTCTACACCTTGACCCGCGTCAACAACCAATAACGCACCTTCACAAGCGGCAAGAGAGCGCGACACTTCATAAGTGAAGTCAACGTGTCCCGGTGTATCGATAAAGTTTAGCTGGTAGGTTTCACCATCTTTTGCTTGATAGTTAAGCGTTACACTCTGTGCTTTAATGGTAATGCCGCGCTCACGTTCGATGTCCATCGAATCCAGTACCTGCTGCTGCATTTCGCGGTCTGTTAAACCTCCACAAACTTGGATTAAGCGGTCTGATAGCGTCGATTTTCCATGGTCAATGTGGGCAATAATAGAAAAGTTACGGATATGCTTCATATACTGGATTCAATACTTCTGTTAGTCACAAATAGAGATTAAGGCCTCGATTTTACATTTTATTTAGTACAATCACCATCTATTTGCGTTATTGGTAGGCTAATTGGGTAAATTTTTATCACTTTTACCTGATGTTTGAGTTTATCCCCTTGGACTCTGGCGAAAAATAAACCGAGTGCTGCACTCGTAAATGCAATAAGTATCTGCAAAGGTTCATTGAGACCAAGTACGAGGGCTGCGATAAACATGCCAGCAAAAGCAAAAAGCAATGGCATCATGTAAACATAAAACGCATGTTTCACCACATCAGAGTCGTCTAATGCCAACTTAATTTTTTGGCCAATTTCGACAGATTCCGTCAAATCTACAGGGAATTGTTTTTTGTGGGTGCCAAAGAGTTTGGCAAATACTTGGGAGCCGCATTTGCCGTTACAACCTTCACAGGCGGGCTTTGGCTGTGCTTCTAAGTAGACAGTTGCGCCTTTTATGGCGGCAACTGTCAGAGTTTGTTCTATCATAAAGGTCTTTTCACAGACTCAGCGATTGCTTTTGCGGTCATTGCTGGAATATTTCCAACTACGGATACGTCAAACGCACCTGTGTTGTGTACATACACCGTTGTTGCACCTGACGAGAGCGCTCCACTTGGGCGCTGGCCCGGTAAAGGACGTTGTACAAATACCGAAATATCAACAAGGCCGTCGGAAAACAAGTAGTAGTCTGCCAGCTCATTGTTTAAATCTAACTTATGTCTGTCAGATTTTAGCAGCTCAAAGCCCTGAGGTAACCAACCAATTTGCCAATTGTTTTTTGTGCCATTCTCAAGTGTCTTCAACAACCCAGATACAGCTTCAGGAAACTGCTTTTGTGAAAGTTCTAACAATTGTTCGGCTGGGGTTTCAGTCACGCTGATATGGGTAAGCTGAAGCTGTTCTAATAATTCGCCTTGTTGGTTTACGTAAGCGGATTTTAGCAACAGAGATGACTCGGTATCGATCCACAACCAATAGTTGTATTTAGCGTCATCCTTTGCTTCTAACCTGACAAGCTGAGCAGGTCTGTCAACGATCCGACCTTTACCCCCTAAAACAAAATCATAGCTTTCTTTGAGGCTGTCGATATTTTTGAATAAAACTTCGGGAATAGGACCTGCTATCGAATCTGTTTGGATGGTGTAAGGCTCAGACTTTGGTTCAAAATAAGTCACTTTGTCACCAATGCGGATCATTTCAAGTCCAGCACCATTGAGCAAACTTAAAAGCTCAAATTCAGTCCCATCTTGGTTACCATGAAGCCAACGGTAAGGCTCCATAGATTTTCCTTTCACCACGACAAACGATGCATCAAAGTTTCTATGATGCACCGCTTCGGCCATGTCTTTTAGCAGTTGTTTGGCTGATACGCTTTCATTTGCCCACAGCCAACTAGAGAAAAATACACTTACTACAACTAACAGTGCTCTCATTTATTGCTCTTTTTCCTCTTGCTTTTCAGCGGTGCTGTTTTCACCAGATTGCTGCAGCGCATACGCCATACGTGACTGTCTTTGGTGCTCTAACACCAATGCACCAATACGTTGCTGCTGTAACTCTCTAATGCCTTTAGCCGCTGATTCAAGCGCAGGCTCAGTTGATAAGCTCACAGGAGAAACGCCTCCAGCAAAAGGAGTTGATTGCAACTGTAACGTATCGCCCGCAGGTAAAGTCGCGTCAGTGCTTAGCGTATTAACCCCAAGCACAGCAAACAATGACACACTTGCCGCGATAGCCACTTGTGCAAACGGCTTACGCCATGCACTTAGCTCAATCACATTGCTCTTTGGCATCGTTTCTTTCACTTGCTCAACGGCCGGCTCACTATACGTTTGCTCTTGTTCAAGTGCCGCTGCAAAGCTGCTGGTGATATCAATGCAAGGTGTGTCTTGCTTTTGACTACGCATTACATCACCAATCAAGGCATACCGAGCAAACTTTTGTTCGTCTAAACGAACATCAGTTTCAGCGTTGAGTGACAGATCACCGTCAAAAATTTGCGATGTCGTTAAATCTTCTGTCACTTGTTTTTCAGCTTGTGCCATATTAAGACTCACCTATTAATGGGTTCAAATTGTTATCTATCGCTTCCCTTGCGCGAAAAATTCTCGAACGAACTGTACCTACCGGACAATCCATAATGACAGCTATTTCCTCGTAGCTCATGCCTTCGATTTCACGCAAAGTAATTGCGGTTTTTAAATCGTCAGGCAAGCGCTCGATAGTTTTGAAAATCACTGCTTTCACTTCGTCGCTTAACAATAGATTTTCCGGTGAAGCGTTCGATCTTAATTGGTCTGCACCATCATAAAACTCGGCTTCTTCCGCATCTACGTCGTTTGCTGGCGGCTTTCGACCAAGCGCCACCAAATAATTTTTTGAACAGTTAACCGCGATTCTATACAACCAAGTATAAAATGCGCTCTCGCCCCTAAAGTTAGGCAACGCTCGATAAGCTTTAATGAACGTTTCCTGTGCCACATCTGCCACATCGCCTTGATTCGCTACATAACGAGAAATCAGCGCTGCGACTTTATTTTGATACTTGGCAACTAACAGGTTGAATGCGTTTTTATCTCCCTGTTGAACGCGTTTAACTATATCTAGATCTAAATCCTGCTCGCTCATTCGAGCCGGTACTCCTCTTTTTGCTTTTCTAAATCGTATCTAGTTGCCATCATTCACAGCTACTCTGACTTAGTACTGAATAAAAAGTTCTGTTTTTTTGTATTTTTTTTTAAAATAAACGAATTCATCCATCTTTGCGTACTAGTTCTTGGCTGCTTTTTAGCATTATTCCATTAGCAGTCACACAAAATGTTCTAAATGATTCTCATTAAACGGAACAAACTCTCTGCCTTCTATGATAGCAGATGTGGTATAAATAGCAGAATTAAACGCAAAAACAGTAAAGATCTTCGAATATGAAAAATACGACTCACCACAATACTGATGTAGTCATTATTGGTAGTGGCGCTGCTGGACTCTCTCTTGCGCTCTCTTTGGCAAACCACTGTAATGTTACCGTGATAAGCAAAGGGGCGTTAAAAGAAGGCTCTACACTTTATGCTCAAGGTGGCATTGCCGCAGTATTCGATAAGAAAAATGACAGTATTGAATCTCATGTCGAAGACACGCTTGCGGCAGGCGCTGGTTTATGTGACCGCGATGCGGTGCACTATACCGCCTCAAATGCAAAGAATTGCTTGAAGTGGCTGATTGAACAAGGCGTGCCATTTGATATGGAAGTGGATAGCAAAGGGAAAGAGCGCTTTCATTTAACCCGCGAAGGTGGACATTCACATCGTCGTATATTGCACGCAGCTGATGCAACGGGTAAAGCCGTTCAAACCACATTAATTAGCCAAGTGCAGTTACACCCAAAAATTAATATACTTGAGCAATACAACGCCATCGATCTCATTAAAGATAAACATGGCGACTCAAGCGATATCAAAGGCGTTTACGTCTATAATCGCAAAGCGGATAGAGTTGAGAGCATCTCGGCTAAGTTTGTCGCTTTAGCAACGGGTGGCGCAAGTAAAGTTTACTTGTATACCTCAAATCCAGATGTTTCTTCGGGTGACGGCATCGCAATGGCGTGGCGTGCGGGTTGTCGTGTGGCCAACATGGAGTTTAACCAATTTCACCCGACCAGCTTATACCACCCTGAGCTACAAAACTTTTTAATAACCGAAGCCATGCGCGGTGAAGGCGCGCTGCTTAAACGTCCTGACGGCACACGCTTTATGCCTGACTTCGATGAGCGCGAAGAACTCGCCCCTCGCGATGTGGTCGCCCGTGCCATTGACTATGAGATGAAACGATTGGGCGCAAATTGCGTCTATCTGGATATCTCACATAAAGACAAAGAGTTCATCATTGAGCACTTCCCTACGATTTATGCTAAGTGCCTAAGTGTTGGTTTAGATATCACCAAAGAGCCAATCCCCGTAGTGCCAGCGGCGCATTATACCTGCGGTGGTGTTATGACTGACTTTAACGGTCGTACTGACATCGACAATTTATATGCAATCGGCGAAGTGGCTTACACAGGTCTACATGGCGCAAACCGCATGGCGAGTAACTCGTTATTAGAATGCATTGTGTTTGCCCACGCTGCCGCAAAAGATATTTTAGCTAAAATCGATAATTGTCCTGAGCCATCTAAGTTACCAGATTGGGATGAAAGCCGTGTCAGCGACTCGGACGAAGAAGTAGTGATCACCCACAACTGGCACGAACTTAGATTGTTTATGTGGGATTATGTTGGCATTGTTCGCTCAACTAAACGGTTAGAACGTGCGCTACGTCGCGTTGAGTTATTGCAGCAAGAGATCCACGATTATTACGCCAACTTTAGAGTGAGTAACAACCTGCTTGAATTACGTAACTTAGTACAAGTAGCTGAACTGATTATTCGCAGCGCGTTAGAACGTAAAGAAAGCCGCGGACTGCACTATACCATTGACTTCCCAGACATGGCTGAAAACCCCACACCTACCGTTTTGTCACCGACAAAATAATAATATTTGCATGTAGAGCATGTGCTGGTTTTTATCGCCATGCTCTGGTTGCTGTTTCTACTTGGCTTGCAGCGTAGTGCGACAAAGTAAACGCCAGTCCGCTTCTGGTATTGCCTGTCGAGTCAAAAATACCTGCTGCTTAGCTTGGTTCGCATCCATGATTTTTAGCGCTATTTGACTATCAAACCATATGGTCGCACCAATAAGCTGCCCTTTGAAATTTATCGTTTGCGACTGTATTTCAATGAAGTTTTCCTTCGGGAGCATGAGTACAGTACCCGCCTTTGGCGTGCGAGATAAAACAGTTTGCCAACTGCAATAACCCGCCACGGCGAATACGATTGCGACTAACCACCACAGCGCAGGAAACAGCAGAAAAAGGATAAAAGTGAGGCAAGAAAAAAGAACCACAAAGAAGGTGCGGTTCTGAAGATTGTGTTGAAAGTCGATTCTATACGCGGATCCGATCAAGGATTAACTTAACCATGCGTTTTAGCTCTGGATCTGGACATTCTTCATGACCCATAAACCAAGCGAATAAATCTGGATCCTCACAGGTAACTAGACGCTGAAACACGTACTTACCTTCGTCGGATAGCGCGTCATAAGCCTGCTCAACAAACGGCTCTAAAATAACGTCCAGCTCTAACATGCCACGACGGCAAGCCCATTTAACTCGAGCTTTAGGCAGTAACTCAACCATAAACTGATTAACCCCTCATAAACTATTGAGAAAATTATACCCACTGCGCAGGACATATGCCATAAAACTTATAGAAATGGCACATTGAAATCGTCCGTCCCTATCTCCACTTATGATTTTACGGTAACATTACGAAAACACTTTAATAGGGATCAACATTATGTCAATTGCTCGTGCTTATGCGCTTCCGTTCAAGGTTATTCGCATTTCAGGACAAGATAAACTTAGCTATTTGCACGGTCAGGTTACTCAAGACATTAACCTTATCAAAGAAGATAATTTTATGTGGTCTGGGCATTGTAGCCCTAAAGGCAAACTTTGGTCTGTGTCGCGCTTAACTCGCTATCAAGACGACTACTTAATGCTTGCAGGTGTAGCCGAAGCTGAAGCATCACTTCGTGAGCTAAAAAAGTACGGCGTTTTTGCCAAAGTTGACATTGACTTTGCTGACTGCGAAGTCTTTGGCTTAATGACTCAGGACAGTAAAGCGCTTGCTACTGCCTTTGGCGTTGAGCTTTCGTCTGACGCAAGCGCTGTGGATGTTGCCAACGGCAAGCTGCTAAGACTCGCAGACGAGCGCTTTGTTTTCATCGCGTTCGAAGGCGCAGATTTACCAGCGGACGTGGAACAACAAAGCAATCCAGCACCGTTTATTGCGGCCAGCATTTTAGCAGGTGAGCCAAGCCTTGATGCCGATCACGTGGACGAATTTGTACCACAAATGGTTAACCTTCAAGCCCTTAACGGGATCAGCTTTAAGAAAGGTTGCTATACTGGTCAAGAAACCGTAGCTCGTATGCGCTATCTTGGTAAAAACAAACGTGCCATGTACATAGTGACAGGTAATGCGGCAGAGCGCATCGAAGAGGCAGACATTGAACTGCAGATTGAAGACAACTGGCGTCGTGGTGGCAAGGTTATTCAACAAACCTTTGATGCAAGCAGCGGCCGTTATTATGCGCTGGCGGTGATGCCAAATGACACACCACAAGACGCGGTGCTAAGAGCAAAAAATTCACCAGAGGTGAGTCTTACTATTCAACCTCTACCTTATTCTTTAGAAGACAACTAACGGGATCTTATATGATTATTGGCCCTAACTCGGTAGTGACAATCCACTACTCAGTTCAAGACAAAGACAACAACACGATTGATAGCACATTTGATGATGAGCCTGTGATAGCGATGCTTGGCTCAGGCTATCTGATCCCAGGTCTTGATGATGCCCTACAAGGCAAACAAGCTGGTGACACTTTCAGTGTGACCATAGAGCCACAAGAAGGTTATGGTGAGCGCTTTGACGAACTGACTCAAGCTGTTCCTAAATCAATGTTTGAAGACATGGAAATCGAAGTGGGTATGCAATTTAGAGCTACCACTGATGAAGGCGACCAAATCGTTGTGATCATTGGTATCGAAGACGAAGAAGTCATTGTTGACGCGAACCACCCGCTTTCTGGGATCACACTGAATTTTGACGTTGAAGTGCTTGAAGTACGTGAAGCAACAGCAGAAGAAGTTGCCCACGGCCACGTTCATGGCGAAGGAGGTTGTGGTCACGACCACTAAGATTAGTCGAGTTACTAATAGAAAGCGCTGATCATTCAGCGCTTTTTTCTTGTTTAAGTTTACCTTCCATTGCCGTAACCAAGTTAGCTTGGTCATTTGTACCTAAGCGATATTTAGTGCCGTCCTTCATCACCACTTCAAGTGCATTGAATCCGGCAACTGTGTATACCCAACCGTCTGTGCTGATCCGCATGCCAATGCCATGACGTAGAGAATTAGTCACAGGCTGAACATAGTCGATATCGTCAAACTTTAAGGTCATTTTGGCGACCGACGGTCCAAACCACCAGCTTAACGTTTGTTGCTCTTGGTTCACTTGAATGGTTAAGCCGTAAAAAATAAACGCAACAAGCGCGAGGATCACCAAAAAGCCGACAAAAGCGAGATTACTGCCAGTTAGAAAAATTGCCAATAGGGTAAAACTGGCGATAAAGGCCAGAAACAGCCATATAACCCATGCAAACTGTGTATTTTTATACATCGATAGTCTTCTTAATCAAAGCTGTAAACTAATGTAGCACCAAGTTCGGTGTCTACCTTTTCTTTTTCATTTTCTGGCTGCGAATTATAACGGTAAATAAACGCAAACTTCAGCGCAATCCCGCCAATCACTTGTGTGACTAGCGCAGATTCAGCAAACAATCGGGAGTTTAAACCTGACAGCGATTGCTCAAAACTCACGTCTTGATTAAAGCGGGTGCGCTTTGACACGTTTCTTTCCCACTGCAATGCCATACGCAAAAGCTGGCCTTGCTCCGTTCTATCTTCTTCCGGCTCAAGCTCGATTTCGTTATCCACACGAGAGATAGACATACCGGGACCAACGTCGATATCTACCGTGTTCTTTCGTCCCTCGTACACACGATTGCCATAACCAAGCGCAAATGTCGTGGTATATTCCTTGCCATTAAACCTGTCACGCTCATAGTCGCCATACATAAAGAACGAAGCGTTATCATCCCCTAGCTTGTAGTTACCTTGTGCCGAACCAAAGTAACGCGATGCTGAGACATCTTCGACATCCGTTTCTGTATTGTGTTCGCGGCGATAAAGTCCATTAAATTTAAATTGATTACGCCACTTGGGGAAATCTTGGTAAAGATTACTTTTTAACTTAAATGACGTGTTTTGCGTATTACCTTTGTTAACGATAAAGCCAAATTCAACGTCACCGTACAGCATTTCGCCCTTATGTTTTTGATGAATTTCGTCATCGGGCATTTTGCCATATTCGTGAAAATCTTCGAATGGATCCGTAGCTAAGCTTGGTAGCGAAACCAAGCCAATTGCAAATAAGGCGAAAGTTCTAAAAAACGGCACTGACAACTACTTTCCGGTTATTGCTTCCAAATGATATGACAAAACGGCGCATCTAAATCTCTGCTAATTAGGATTTTTGCGTACACCTGATCCGAGTCATCAAACTCGATACCGACCAAAACCTGAACGAAGTGCTCTGGCTCTGCTTCTTGTTCATACGCAGTGATGCTTGACCAACTCTCGTCCGGCTCACTTTCTTCAATGAAGCCACGATCTTCGCGATGTTCATTGAACATATTAATATCGTGTTCTTCAAGATTATCCGGGGCCAACTCAAGGAAGATATCATATGCTTGGTGAGTGGCTTCTTCGATGCTACAAAGTCTCGCTGTCATGGACGCTAGCCTGTTGTTTTAAAATTGGCGCAATGATAGCAAAATGAGGTAAAACATAAATACTTAGTCGCGATAATCAAACAGAAAATAACGCTAAATGACGAACAAATTATCGGTAAAAGTTGAATGTCACACCGCTTTTAAGTTATTACTCTAAAACTATCGCATAAAACCCGCAGGGAGCATCTCATCATGATTTCATTTTCCGAAGCGAACAACATCGCATTTGTGACCCTATCTCGACCAGAAAAACAAAACGCGCTGTCTGTTGACATGTTTGTTGGTTTAGATAATGCAATAAAGAAAATTAGAAATAGCAAATCAATTAGAGCTGTCGTTATCCAAGGTGAAGGCGCACATTTTTGTGCCGGTCTAGATGTAAAAAGCGTGCTGAATAAACCTTTTGGGATCATCAAGCTACTTAAAAAATGGTTACCTGGTAATGCTAACTTAGCACAAAGAGTCGTACTCGGCTGGCAAGCTTTACCTGTTCCTGTTATCGCCAAGATCACAGGCAATTGTCTAGGTGGTGGCTGTCACATTGCATTAGGTGCGGACATTCGTTTAGCCGATAACAGTGCGCAGCTTGCCATTATGGAAGCCAAGTGGGGACTTTGCCCTGACATGGGTGGCAGCTTACTTTTGCCTGCCACAATGAACAAGGATAAGGCACTACTGATGACAGTCCATGCACAGCGAATAGATGCCCAGCAAGCACTAAAGGACGGTCTCATTACCGAGCTCTGTGATGATGTTGACGCTAGACTCTCAGAATTACTGACTCAATTTAGCGCACGCTCGCCAGATGCCATTGCAGCAATTAAGAAAGTGTATAATCGAGCCTACAACCAGCCCGCCCGTAAACTGCTATGGTTAGAAACATGGTCACAAATCAAATTGCTCGCAGCCAAAAATACCAAAATTGCGATGAAGAATGCCTCTGTAGCTGGTGAGAATAAAAAGCCATTTTTGCCTCGCATGAAGTGGTAACGTCAGATTTAAAGCCCATTTGCCCAAAGTATAATGGTCATCGCAATACGAGAGCGTACAATTAGGCATCATACAGCTAGGCCATTGCAGCGCTGAGGATTTAAATTTAATGGTACACAGAGCGAAGTTGATATTACGATTTGCACTAGGCTTTGCCATCATTTTGGCGTGTCTCTTCAGCGCTAAATGGATTATTCAGCTTAGTGCTTTACAGATCCCAGCCGCCCTACTTGGCATGGTGTTTCTTGTCATACTCCTTGCCACAAAAATCATTAAAGTAGAATGGTTAGCCCCCGCAGCAGAGCCCATCTTAAAATATATGGCGCTGTTTTTTATTCCAGCGGGAGTGGGCTTGGTAGAGCATCTCAGTTTGTTTCAATCCCACTGGCTTATGCTGCTGTTATTGCTAGTTGGTGTTCCAACAATAAGTCTTGTATTGTTAAGCCCTATCGTTAAGAGCATCAAGTTTCGTGATTAATATAATTATGGCGTCAGCGCTCACTGTGCTGTTATTTTTTAGTGCTCGCAAACTATATCAGCGTATCTCCTTACCGATATTAAACCCTGTGCTGATCTGCATTTTGGCCATTTCGGCATTTCTACTATTCACGAAGTTCGACTACAAGATATATCAACAAGCAACGCTACCAATTCATTACTTGTTAGAGCCAGCGGTCGTTGCACTCGCTTACCCTTTGTATAAACAATTTCACCAAATTAAACCGGTATTTTTTGCATTGTGCTTAACCAGTTGGTTGGGTGTTTCACTGTCTACGTTAAGCGCTTTTCTTATTTGCCAGTTTTTCGCAGCCGATCCACAGCTCTCAGCTTCAATGGCGGCCCTGTCGGTTACAACACCAATCACTCTACTCATTAGTGATTATCTCGGGGGGATCCCCGCTATTGCAGCGATTATGGTGATACTAATTGGTGTATTTGGTGGCGTGTTTGGACTACATATTTTGCACTGGTGTAAAGTTGACCATATGCAAGCGAAAGGCACCGCGCTTGGTGTTGCTTGCCATGCGATAGGCACAGCTGCAGCGATAGAGCATCACCCCATGGCTGGCGCTTTTGCTTCAGCGGCGATGACAATTACCGCCATGATAACTGCACTTTGGGTGCCTTTGTTTTATCATTGGTTGGCTACTCTAATTTAATAACTCGGGATATGACTGTGATCAATCAAGAAATCGAGCAAATAGAACACTATTACAACATTATTCGAGAGTATCTGGTGACGTACAGTTTCCAATTGCTCGCTGCGATATTCATCTTCCTTCTCGGTTTGTGGTTATCAAGAAAGCTGTCTAAAGCGACTGAAAACTTGATGCTAAAACACAATATCGATCCTGCTTTAACCAACTTTATTGGCAATGTGATCAAGGTGCTTATCATTGCCATGTTTGTGATTATTTCTCTTGGCAAGGTTGGCATAAGTATCACACCATTTGTCGCCGCCATCGGTGCCGCGTCTCTAGGTGCTGGTCTTGCACTGCAAGGTATGCTGGCAAACTATGGCGCTGGGCTTGCCATCATTGCTACCCGCCCATTTGTGATTGGCGATACCATCAGCATCAAAGGCGTTAACGGCCAAGTTAAAATGATTGAGCTTGGACATACCACGCTCATCAACGAAGACAAAGTAGAGATCACTATCCCGAATAAACATGTGGTGGGAGAAATTCTCCATAACTCATTTGCAAACTCTCTGGTTAAAGGTGAAATAGGAATAGCTTATGATGCTGATTATCAAGGCGCATTAACACTTATCAATCAGGTACTCGCTGATAATGCTAAGGTCAGTCAAGACCCTAAGCCTCAGGTGGGGATTGAGGAATTTGCCGACAGTGCAGTGATATTGAGCTACCGCTACTGGGTGCCTACGACTTCACTTATCGAAACTAAATTAGAAGTGAATAGAGCGGTGTTTGCCGCGATTAAAAATGCGGAAATCGAAATTCCATTCCCGCAACGAGTGGTTAAAATCATTCAGTGAGTAAACTCAATAACGGCTAGCACCCTAGCCGTTATTCTACCCTCAGTTTTCATCAGGCTTTTCCATAGAAAAGCCACTGCGTAAATGAAGATCGCGCTGTGGAAACGGGATCTCGATTTGATATTTTCGAAAGGCATCATCGATAGCCCAGAGGTAATCAGAAACCAGCGCTGTTGGTCGCTTTACCTGCTCAGGTTGCACCCAAACTCCTAGCGTGAAATTCAAGCTACTATCACCAAACCCTGTCATCCATACCGTTGCTTCTCGCCCCGGCGTATTCAAGGTATATTGGACATTTTTGGCCGCTTCCAATGCGGCACGCTTCACCTTCTCTTTGTCGCTGCCGTAGGCCACCGAAAAAGGAATACGGAAACGACGATATTTATCCGACATTGTCCAATTGGTAATTGTATTTGACACCATTTCCGAGTTTGGAATAAGCAGGTCGACGTTGTCATTTGTACGGATCCAAGTTGAGCGCATGTGAATGGCGATGACTTCTCCCACCACCCCGTTGGTCAGCTCAACAAAGTCCCCAACTTTGACGGTTTTCTCTAGTAGTAATACCAGACCAGAGACAAAGTTATTCACTAGACCTTGTAGGCCCAAGCCAATCCCAACGCCGAGTGCACTGGCAACAAGCGCCAACTCAGTGATCTCTATTCCTAAGGCGGTCAGCGCAATAATAAGACCAATAAATAATACGATGTAGTGAATGATCCTGCCAATCACGTACGCTGAGGTATGCTGGATCACCCCTTGCCTTGACGCGAGACGATTAAATGCTAGTCGTAGGATCTTGGAGATCACCAAAGTTGCAACGATCACCGCGATAAATGAAAGTGCCTCTCCCACCTCTAATGAAAATTTACCTAATGAAAATAGCTTTTGGTCAAGCCACGGAATATCTACTTCTATATCTATTGGTGCTTTTATCATGGTTATATTTTTTGTTATCTCGTGAAGTTAAGTGTGTGTGGCTAGCAGCAAAAATACAAGTTTTAAAGACGCCTAAATCATGCTTTGTTTAGGCTACTCGCTTGACCTTTTACAGGGCTCGTGACTAAATAAAGGACAAATAAATAACAATAATACTACTGCGGATTGGTAAAATACGTCATGAAAAAATCCCTACTCGCTTTAACCACTTGTCTCGCGCTTGCGTTGCCAGCTTATAGTCAATCGCTTGCGGACCTTACCACGCTCGAAGCACAAACCAAAATACAAAATCGAACTTTATCAGCAACGCAACTCACTGAGTTTTATTTAAAAAGGATTTCACAACTTGACGACAGTGGCCCTATGCTCAATGCAGTGATCACGGTCAATCCCAACGCTTTACAAGACGCTAAAAAGCTTGATGCCGAACTACGCGCGGGAAAATACCGAGGGCCACTTCATGGCCTGCCAGTTATTGTTAAAGATAATATCGACACCAGAGCGCCAATGGCAACAACTGCAGGTGCGCTCGCACTGCAACACAACGTCAAAACCCAAGCGGCACCACTTATCATCCAGTTAGAACAAGCCGGCGCTATCATCCTTGGCAAAGCCAATTTAAGTGAATGGGCAAACTTTAAATCAAGTTTCAGCTCGAGCGGCTACAGCACGCTTGGGGGTCAAACCAAAAACCCGTATGTGTTAGACAGAACACCATGTGGCTCAAGTTCAGGCTCTGCTGTTGCCGTCTCCGCAGGTCTTGCACTGCTCGCTATTGGCACGGAAACTGACGGTTCTATTGTTTGTCCTTCAGCACATAATGGTGTTGTAGGTATTAAACCGACTGTCGGTTTGATTTCAGGTGAAGGCATTGTTCCGATTAGTCATAGCCAAGATAGCGCTGGCCCTATGGCAAAATCGGTGATGGGTGCCGCTTTGTTACTCAATGCTATCGTTATCGATGCAAAACAGCCGATTGACTTTACCCAAGGCTTAAATACTGCCAGTTTCAAAGGCAAACGAATTGCTATCACCAGTCATGTAGGTCAATTTCCACCTGCAGTTCAAGCGGTATTTGCAAAAGCCGTTGCGACCATGAAAGCAAATGGCGCAGAAATAATTGAAGGGTTAGACTTACCTGAGCTGGAAGCTTTAGGCTCCGCTGAATTGGATATTTTGCTCTATGACTTTAAGCATGATCTTAATGCTTACCTTGCCACGACACCAGAGCAGGTAAAAGTAAAAAACCTAAACCAGCTCATCCAATTCAACCAGCAACATCCCTCCACCATTAAGTACTTTGATCAATATTTGATAGAGGAAGCTGCAAAGAAAGGCGATATCACTGAGCACCGATATCAAGAAGCTCAGGCTTTGGTTAAAGAATTTGCCCGTCAACAAGGCATTGATAAAATAATGCAAGAACATCGCCTTGACGCATTTATCGCACCAACGAATACCCCAGCTTGGAGTATCGATATCATTAACGGTGATAATTTCTCCGCCTCCTCGTCATCTCCCGCCGCGATTGCAGGATATCCAAGCATTACCGTACCGATGGGTTTTCATCACGAGCTACCGCTGGGTATTTCTTTCTTCGCTGAGGCTTATAGCGAAGCGAAACTAATCAAGCTTGCCTATGCTTTCGAGCAGTTGACTAATGCACGCAAAGCGCCTGAGTTTAAGGCGACATTAACGCCTTAAAAATAATAGTAGTGTTATAAATAAAAATGCCTTCACACCGATTGATGTGAAGGCATTTTTATTTGCGTATCGTGTTGGTACCAAGAAGGTTAAGCTTTACGCCAAGTTGTTTTGCCCGCGCTATCTTCTAACACAACGCCTAAGGCAGTTAGCGCATCACGCGCTTCATCCGCTGCAGCCCAATCTTTATTTTCGCGAGCGCTGCGGCGCTTTTCAATCAATGCTTCGATTTGCGCCACTTCGTCGTCGTCTTGTTCACCCTGTAAGAAAGATTCAGGGTCTTGCTGCGCAATACCTAAGACTTCCGCGAGTTTCACAAGAATAAATGCGTGCTCACCTGCAGCTTTTGCGTCACTATCTTTTAAGCGATTCACTTCTTTTGATAATTCAAAAATCACTGGCAGTGCTTCTGGCGTATTGAAGTCATCGTTCATTGCTGTCTCAAAACGTTCAACGTAAGCATTACCTTTAAGTTCGACCTCCACCAGCTCAACGCCACGTAGCGCAGTGTAAATACGCTCAAGCGACGAACGTGCTTGTTCAAGGTTTTCTTGTGAGTAGTTTAGCTGGCTACGATAATGACCATTGATCAAGAAATAGCGTACTGTTTCTCTATCAAAGGCTTTTAGCACTTCACGTACGGTAAAGAAATTGCCAAGAGACTTAGACATTTTCTCTTTGTTAACTTGTACCATGCCGGTGTGGATCCAGGTGTTCACATAACGGCCGTTATTTGCGCAGCAAGATTGGGCAATCTCGTTTTCATGGTGCGGGAATTGCAGATCTGAACCCCCACCGTGAATATCAAAAAATTCACCCAAATGCTTTGAACTCATTGCGCTACACTCAATGTGCCAACCTGGACGACCTTCGCCCCACGGAGATTGCCACGCAGGCTCACCCGATTTGGCTTTTTTCCACAATACAAAGTCGAGTGGATCATCTTTGTCTTGCGCTACTTCAACACGTGCACCAGCCTGTAGCATTTCTAAATCTTGTTGAGATAACTGACCATATTGCTCAAACGTTGAAACATCAAACAATACATCCCCGTCCTTCGCAACGTAAGCATGGCCTTTTTCAATCAAGCGCGCGATCATCTCGATGATTTCGTCCATATGCCCTGTTACCGTCGGCTCAATATCCGCAGGCAGCATATTCAACGCAGTAAAGTCTTCATGCATGGCTTTGGTCATACGAACGGTTAGATCATTAATCGACTCTTTGTTTTCCGCGGCGCGTTTAATGATTTTGTCATCCACGTCAGTAATATTACGCACATACGTGACGTCATAACCTAAATAACGTAAATAACGGTTCATTACGTCAAATGAAACGTAAGTGCGTGCGTGTCCTACATGACAGAAATCATAGATAGTGATACCACACACGTACATATCAACCTTGCCTTCTTTGAGCGGTTTAAAAGGGGCTTTTTGGCGAGTGAGTGTGTTGAAAATCTGCAACATGTAGTTTTCTTCCTAAGTACGGTTCATTTTTTAACAAAAGTGCTTTTAATCATACCACCTGCATAGCAGCGCCTCTAGATTTTAATAACGAATTACGGCAGTTTTTTGATTTTTTACGCTGATTTTTAAGGAATGCTTTTTCACAAAAGCCCAGTTGATATAAAATAGGGTTTTATCATTCAACACGATGGACACTAACATGGTTGTTTTAGAAACAAATCACGGCGAAATCCGTATTAATCTTTTCGCTGACAAAGCGCCTGAAACGGTAGCTAACTTCCTAAACTACGTAAACAGCGAGTTTTATAACGGTACTATTTTCCACCGTGTAATCGACGGTTTTATGGTTCAAGGTGGCGGATTCGCATCGGGTATGGAACAAAAACCAGTTGAAGCACCGATCAAAAACGAAGCTAACAACGGTGTTGCAAACAAAGTGGGTACCCTAGCAATGGCACGTACGCCAGATCCACACTCTGCAACTGCACAATTTTTTATCAATGTTAACGACAATGACTTCCTTAACTTCTCTAGCGAAACATCGCAAGGTTGGGGTTACTGTGTATTCGGTGAAGTTGTTGAAGGCATGGACGTAGTAAATAAGATTAAAGGTGTTGCTACTGGTTCTTCTGGTTTCCACCAAGACGTACCGCTTGAAGATGTGATCATCGAAAAAGCATACGTTGCTGAGTAATATCCTACTTTTTATTCAAGGCCAGTATTTATGCTGGCCTTATTAGTTTTGAGGTCCCATGGGTAAAACCTATTTTATCGCCGACTTGCATTTAACCGAGCACCGCACTGATATCACCGACGCTTTTTTCGCTTTTCTCGACCATCACATGACCGCCGATGTCGACGCTTTATATATTCTGGGTGATTTTTTTGAAGTGTGGATTGGAGACGATGAAAGAGACCCTTTCGCCCTGAGTATTGCACAAAAACTGCGAAGCTTGAGTCACCTTGGCATTCAAGTCTTTTTTATTCACGGTAACCGTGATTTTTTAATCAAACAGGCCTTTGCTGACGAATGCCAAATGACTTTGCTACCTGAACAAGCGGTGATAGATCTATACGGCACACCAACGGTGATTTTGCACGGCGACGAGATGTGTACACAAGACGAAGCCTATCAAAAGTTTCGCAGGAAGAGCCGCGGTTGGTGGTGGCCAAGATTGATGCTTGCTATGCCACTTTGGTATCGTCGTAGAGTCGCTGCAAATGCAAGACGTAAGAGCATTGAAAACCAAAAAGGCAAGCCCCTCGAGATTCTAGATGTCACCGAAGAAGCCGTGGCAGACATGTTCGCAAAACATGGCGTAGACAATATGATCCACGGCCACACCCACAGACCAAAAGTGCACACCTACCAAGATGGTAAGGTACGTACTGTGCTTGGCGATTGGTATTCACAAAGCTCATATATCGTCGTTGACGAAAGTGGCAAACAGCAGCTCCTTTGCCACCCTTTTGAATAAATTTAGTGCTTAAATAGGCGCACCTGAGTGGAACTTGAAATCAAGGTCCTGTGAGCTGATAAGCTCGTTTTCCACTTGCTGAAATAGTTGAATGCGCCCAGCTACGTCACAGCGCTTAGGATCGGTTGCGTTGGCAACTTGATGCGCTAAATCAATATAGTCTTGATAATGTCTGGCTTCTGAGCGCAATAGCGACACATAAAACTTAGCAATTTCTTGATCTAAGTGTGGCGCAAGTTTGGCGAAACGTTCACATGAACGAGCCTCAATGTAGGCACCAATGATCAGTTTATCAACCAGGGCTGCGGGTTCATAAGTGCGAATGTGTTTGATCATTCCAGACGCATAGCGAGATGCTTGTACGTACTCAACAGGAATATCACGTGCCCTTATGATTTCCAGTACCTGTTCAAAGTGATGTAGCTCTTCTTTGATAAGCCTCACCATCTTACTCAAAATATCTTGATTGTAGGCATATTCAGGTCGTGCAGTTAGCTCACCGATCAATTCATTTTTACTGCCTGAAAACTCGCCATCACCAACACTGCGATAAATAAAATCTTCGTAAGGTTGCAACCAACTTAACAATGTTTTTGCAGACGCATCATCTATTGCATATTTACGAATTAAGAAGGCCGCACTTTGCGCCGCTTTTAACTCACAAACATGTTGTGTGTGCATACTGCAATTAAAACAAATCCAATCAAATGCTGCAAGATATCCAATGATATATACCTAAGATGAGATCGTTTAGCACAAAAGACGATTAAGCCTTAACCTCCCTATTAGCAACGCTACCCATTTTATTCTTAAACTTCTTTCTTAACTCCTTATTTTCTGGGCTTCTAAGAGCAACTAAATAATCGTCTAAATCTTTTTTCAAGTTTTCATGCACCGCATTTCTATTTATCACCTCCATATCATCAGCTCTTTCATATAGTTCACCTATTGACCAAACTAAAGCTGAACTTTGAATTTCTGCTTGATGAAGAATGCCGCAACGAAACGACTTGTAAAATGCTTCTCGCTCATCATCGGTTTTAAAATAAGAATTGAAGTACTGACTTTGTTCTAAAAAGCGTTTGAAAACTGCCTTCGATTTTCCATCTGTTGTAAGGAGTCCTTCCTTAAATGCTTGTAAGGTTTCCATCAGTAGCATATCTATTGCTAATATGGTGAATCCAAACTTTCTATTACTTGCTTCTTGTTTCTCTTCTGCACCTATAAGTGCATCAACAGGCTCTATATATCTAAGATACAGCCTGTCTCTAAGAACATCTACAGCTCTTTGCCAATCCTCTTCAGATGATCTTAAGTCTAAATCACGCCATTGAGCAGCAGTAAAGTTAGGAGCTATTTCCAAACTCACCTCGTCTAAGTTATTAAAAGTTTCACTCTATCAGAAATGCTCTCTCCAGTAACTTGTTCTGAGAGAGCTAATTAGTTCTGATAATGGCTGCCTCCTAATTAATCAAAAAATTTAACTTAACACACCATTTTTTGACCCTGAGTAAAAATAGCGTTGACTGAGTAAATTTTTCAATGGTAGTATATAGAACGTACAGGGTGTACCACCCTGATGCATTTTAAAAGAAAGACCTTTGATTGAACTTGTATGTGGCTCACTTGTGAGTCGATTGTTTTATAAAAGCAATCTGCTACCCAGACAAAGTTGATTGGCTCCCCCGACACTTAGCAGGTACCCCCTGTGACTGTTGAGAGTTAAAAATCATATTCGGCTGGTACGGCACCTAAAGGTGCCGAAAATGAGTGACCTGCGCTGTCTATGCCCATTTCTATTCAGTTCAATTTTGCTTTGTCGGCTGGTGCAATGTTGCACTGATTTAGACAAGAGGTTTTTATTTATGAGCAACCATAATCTTTTAAAAGACTCTGTTGGGTTATTAAAGAAAATCCGACAAGAGTTGCATGATGACATAGACAGCAGTAAACGCAGAGAGCTTGATAGAGCAATTAAGGAACTCGAAAATAACAGGAATAAATTGTCTCCTCCCGACATATTAAGAGTAATCGGAAAGGTGGTGATTTGGATTCCTGCTATCGAGAGAATTCTAAATAGTTTTAGAGAGCTGTGATTATGCTGGGTTTACAGCGGGTCACAACTTTTTAGGTTGTTAATTATGAACGTAAGTAAAGCATTAAAACTTTGTAGAACTCAGAAAGGGCTAACTAAGACGGCTCTTGCTGAGAAAGCAAACCTTTCAATTTCTTACTTGTCTCTATTAGAGCAAGGTAAGAGAGATCCTAATCTATCTGCAATTAATGATATTTGCACCGCTCTAGATATACCTGTAAGCATTTTTATGTTTCTAGCTTCAGATATGGAAGAGTTAGAAGGTGTAAGTGATGAGTTAGCTCAAATGTTGTCACATACAGCTTTGAAACTAATGGAAGTCAGCTCGGATGACACCAAAGTATCCTCATGATCCAATAGCCCATGTTGATAGCCTTTGTTTGTCGCTAGGAGTTACCCAAAGCAAACTAAAAGAAATTCAACGTAAATCAGATACCTATTTCTTTGTTACTAAAGAAATTGTAAAAAAAGACAACACCATCAGGCAAACGTTTGATGTTAAACCTGAGCTAAAAAGAATTCATGAACGCATTTGCAGCGCCTTTTTAAAAAAGGTTGAATACCCAGCTTACCTTCAAGGAAGTATTAAAAAACGGGATTATTTGTCCAATTGCGCCCTACATACAGGCCAAAAGCTGGTAATTAGTGAAGATGTTACAAACTTCTTCCCTTCTATATCTTCATTAGTTGTTCATCAAATGTGGGTCGGTGTATTTAAGTTTTCTAACGAAATCGCCACAATACTTACAGACTTGGTATGCTTCAATGGCTGGTTAGTGCAAGGAGCTAAACCAAGTAGTTTCATATGTAACCTTATTTTATGGAACAGAGAATCTAAACTTGTAGAAGAGTTAAACCAACGCGGCCTGAAATACACCAGATACGTAGATGACATAACAGTTTCAAGCCCAACAAATCTCTCTAAATCGTCAATCACTGAAATTCTCTCCAACATTTACGGAATGTTGGCTTCCGTGAACGCAAAACCAAATAGAAAGAAACACCAAGTAATGCCTAACGGAAAAAGGCAAAACGTTCATCGTGTCAACGTCAACCACAGTACCCCCACTCTCCCAAAAAAAGAAAGGAGCAAAATAAAAGCCGCGGTATATCAATGCGAAAAAGATTTCGCCATCAAAGTTTCAAAAGATGAATATGAATTGCTTTATAATCAGACTTTGGGAAGAGTTAACAATTTAAAGCGAATGCATCCAAAGATGGGAGAAGAGCTATTGGCAAGGCTGAGAAAAATCAAACCTTGCAACAGATCTTAGCTGTCCTATAAAGGTACGCCACTGTGAAATTTAAAATCAGCGTCAGATGTAGAGATTAGCTCAGCTTCAACTTCACCAAAGTGCCTAATTCGCTCAGAAATGTCTTCACCAGCGATCTGTTCAGCTAATGTCAAATAATCTTGATAATGCCTTGCCTCTGAGCGTAATAATGAAACGTAGAACTTGTTTAGTTCGTCATCTAAATGAGGAGCAAGCTTTGCGAAACGTTCACATGAACGGGCTTCTATATATGCACCACAGATTAGCTTATCGATTAATATTGCAGGTTCATGTGTTCTAACATGTTTCATCATCCCTTTAGCATAACGGCTTGCAGTTATATTCTCGTATGGGATGTTTCGATCAACCATAATTTCAAGTACTTGATAGAAATGGTGAAGCTCTTCTTTAATCAATAATACCATCTTGTTGATTAAATCCTTCTCAAAATCAGAGCCACTTTTAGGAGTTAATGACTTTGTAAGCTTATGATGTTCAGAAAGGCTTTCTAATGTACCTTCCTTTTTGTAAACAAAATTTTCGTATGGCTGAAACCAGTCTAACAACTCTTGACCACTCGCTTTATCCACAGCGTAGCGGCGAATTAACCACATCGCTGTCTGTCCAGCTTTCAACTCGCATATCAAATGGTCCAGTAAAAGCATTGGTAAGTTTTCCGCCTTTTTTGCTTCAGTAATCCATTCATCTGGTGTATCACATTGTAAAAAAGACTTTATTGGGGCGAGTAACTCTGAATACGGCACTTAAATGTTATCTCAAACAATTATAAAATTTGTTAGATTTTAACATACAAAGCTAAATGAGCTATAACTGCTAACCCGTGATTTTTTGAGCTAAGTTAACAAATTCCTTGGTATTCTCTGTTAATTCATCAAATAAATCACCGCTACGAGCTTCAAACTCATCTTTAATAGTATTAATTTTATCAATAAACTGAGCTTCCATATCATCATCAAGTTTCAGTGCAATTTTTACTTTTTGCCATTCTTTATCGTGATGAACAACGCCTGCTAAAGAACGATATATATAAAACTGCCTTAATCTATGAGATATACTTTCGGTTTTATTTACCAAAGTAAGCCATTCATCTGGTTCTTCATAACCTCGATAAGGATCTGGGTTAAATATGTTATCTAGAGAAGAGATTAATTCTTCTGTTCTTTTCAATGGTTTTCTATATTTGAAAACTTCGTTTTTATGTTTCCATAACTCTAAAATGACATCGCAACATTCCTTTTTTTCTTCATTAGTTGCAGTTTGCTCTTCACATTTCAAAAGAAGCTCAGCAAGATAGTTAATCATCCACTTTGATAAAGTATCGTTCGTTTCTTCTAACTCATACTCTTTAACTAATCTTTGACCCAATAAAAGTACGGCGTCTAAGTTCATACAAATATCCATCAGCTTTAAGCACAAAAATTTTCACGTAGTCATCATATTGATAGTCAGGATAGCCATCATTTCTACCATTATCCCTATCAATGACAACTTCTATAACAATATCTTTTTCTAGAATTTTCAAACAGCTACATAGCTCATCTATATTTGCTATTAACCGCTCACCTTTTCCTTTGCCCCTATCTCGCTTATCCCTATGCCACTTTCCCCAAATTTCAGCGATAAAAGCAGGTTCAGTTTCTCCATTTCTAGACCAAACTCCGTCTTCAACTTCTACAAGTTGACATTGATTAACAACATCTGAACTTATAGAAACAGGTGGATAATCAATATCTCCCGCCAGTGGATCAAACTGTTCGATCCCATGTTCCCTTTCCCTTCTGTTTATATACCCACTCATCTTAAAGTCAGGAACATGACTCTCTTGGTCGTGGCTATCTTGTCCAAGCAGTGGAATCGAGTAGATGTGATGATTAGGCTCAAGCTGCAAACTTCTTATAAGTGCGAGCGAGCTTTTAGGAGTAACTAAAGCACTTGTTATATGGACTCTTTCGGATTTTCCGTATTCACCACTAAATACAATCTCACTATATAGCTGAATAAAATCACTTTCAGGTAAAAGAATATCCATGAAATCTTGATTACTGACAGCCCATTTCCAATCTTCATCATTATTTTCTTTCCCCATCCAAGGGCGCTTTGGCAATGGGCTACCATTTCTACGATCTGCTTGCCACTTAGAAGTATCTACACTAACGATATGGCGGTTTAACCAGGATTCAAAACGTTCACCATCATAATCGTCTTCTAGTACAGGATGCTCAGCTAGCAACTGCCCTGCAACTATCGCCATTGCATGCAAACCATAGTAGAAACTAAGGCGATCTGTTTCTGGGTAGCTGCCGTGAGTAGAATGAGACTCACCACTATAAAGTTGATGTTTAGCCCTAAGATCATCTTTCCATACCCATGAACTACTACCTCCCCATCCAACAATTAAGTCCGAAGCCATTTTTTCTATTTCGGTAGTAGGAAAACCAAATACATCACTTAAATTTGGGAACCAATACCTATCCATATCATTTGTAAAATGGAAATTTGACTCCTCATTCCCAATAGTGGTTCTCCTATATGCTCTTATCTTAGGTTGTTCCGCCTTAGGAAAAGTTGAGGTATTAATATGGCTTAAAAGATCTACTTGTTGTGGCGTATATAGGTCATTATCAAAATCATATAGCACCAATGCAGCACTTTTAGCGTACTCTCTAATGAAAACATGCGGTTCACCTTCTGTTGCAAACTTGAAAATCGTATCAGAATACTGAGCAAACAATAGTGGATAGTTATGAACCTCTCTGGCAACAACCATCAAAAAATACATTTCCGCATGCATTCTATAAAATGGTAAGCGATTATCGCGGTATGCTGTATGGCTCGCACCTTTTAATAAATCAAACAAAGCTATAATTACTTTTTCTTGCTGTAAATAACAAAGACGCTTAATCATATGAGCCGAGCGCCACCTAACTTCACTCTCAGGTGAGGCTAAGCCACACCATATAAAGCCTGCGATAGAGCTTTCCATATTGCTCGAAGGGATAAGCTCATTCCTCCAATAGCCATCCGCAACATCATCACTACAGTGCCGTTCAAACCTTTGTAAAACGTAGCGCAGAACATTTTCTTTATTATCAATTTTAAAATATTGGTATAGCTTTCTGAGTAAATATTGCAAACTATTACTCGGTAGGGCATCAATGTGGCTGGTTATCGTACCTAAGATTTTAGAGAATATTTCAGCTTCGGTTTGTTGTGCAAGATCAGCTAGCTTTTCGATGTTTCTATTAGCCATATACCATGAACCAATAACATCAACACCTCTTTGATGGATAAAATCATCAATCACTCTTGGTATTAATTTTTTTACTGCTGGTGATGCTTTCCATATATAGCAACAAACCTCTATTTCCCTTAATAAATCATCGTGATCAACGCCATTGCATTCACTAAGAGCTTGAAAATACTTAACTCGCTGACCAACAGTTAACTTTGCTCTTAACCTACTAAATACGTCAGCCCAATTCCAACTTCGAGGTTTATCTTCATGTTCGAGTTTATTTATTACACTTAAAAGGCTCTGCTCATCATCAAGCGAAAACGTTCCCAGTAAATTATTAAAGTGAGCAGGAAACTCAACGTCCTTAGGATTTCTATATTCCCTTTCCAAATTATGAGAAGTGTATTGCTCTTCTTTCTTACCTTCCCTTCGGGCAGCTATTTCTTCAAATTTAAACGGAAGTAGCTGGAATTTTTTTACAACACTCTCAATATCTTTACTGACCTCTGTAGAAAACTCTTTTCTATCACTTTTAACGTCACTAATTAATAAATTGTATATGCGCTCACGCTCTTCAAAAGAAGAAGCATTGTGAAGCAATAAACTAAAATATTTAGCATAATCCCAATGTTCTTCATAAACTTCTAAGGCACAAATCATACTAGGCGAAGTAACCTTCATTTCGGCTAAATATCTAGTCGCTACTTCTATATTTTCTTCTATCCAACCAACCTTACGTTCTCGCCATCTACTAATAATTGCCAAGCTTGACTCAGGAGACAAATAGGTAATTGATTTAACAAGGCTTCCCCATGGAAACTTATGATCGTTCATTGAATGAATCAATTCAGCAACTCTTGCAAGCCTATAAGCATCCTCTGGCCTAGACACCTCATCAGCCCCCCCTACTTCATTAGCTAACAGACAACATGCATCGAGCATTTCTCGTGAGTTATAATCTAGTTGTTCTAATGCTTCAAATGCAATATCTAAATACGCATTTGCATCTTCATGGCTAACAACCAATGCAACCTTTGAAATGTCGGCATAAGTTTGAGCTTTATCACTAGCTGATTCTAAATAATCGCTCAAACGTTCTGATGCTGAAGCCAGTAATTCCATTATATAAACGGAAACTTCTTCACTACTTGAGAATTGGCATAGATATTTAGCTAAGTCTACTCTAATTGAAACTGGCTGAAAGAGTTCTATCGACTCTATTTGCTCTAGAAGCTTAGTTAGTTCGCCGCAATCAATCTCTTTACTGTTGCACATCGCACTAAATACAGCTTTCGTTAAAAATGCCACTACATTATTAGCATCTAAGTCGTAGCTGTGTTTTAGCCTGTAACAGTTACTACGAATTTTAGTCAGTAATGACTTAAATAAGCTGAAAGCTTTAGCCTTATCAATTGCTCCAAATAATAATTTAGCTCTGATTTCATATACTCGACCAAAATAATCAATTTGCCTGCTTACTTTTTCATATGCTTTGTCATAATTACCAGGGTTCCTCATTTTTTCTTTAGGAAGCAGAATAGCTTCTGGAGATAAATCAACACCTTTAAACGATGATGCTAAACTGAAGAAGCGCATTCCCCACTCTTTAACGTCAAAGGTCTCACCATAACTTGCAAAGTAACCATCTTGTAAAGGCCAAGCATATTTCTCAAGAAGAACAGATATAATTGGATTTTCACTCTCATGGCATATATTTTCAGCTACAATAACGGCTGCATTTCTATGCCAAGAATCTATCTCTCCATCAAAATGAGACAACTGGTTTGACAACTGAGACAAGATAGCTTTTGGTAAACGAACTTGGTGTTCGTCAGCAGCAACAATTAGTCCAATAAGAATGTGCATTTCATCTATTGCGGCCTCAGCAACTTTAAAAAAAGCTGAGTCAGGAAAAGGAGAATACATCAATAGATTTATTCCTAGCTTGTAGGAACATTGAGTTTGAAATAGTTTAGGTGTCCATCTAGTAATATAATCTACAACACTTTCTGGTGTTCGGATAAATAAAATCGCGAAACAAATTGCGGCAATATCTTGAGAGCCAAACTCTTCTCGATGAAACTCTTCTTTCGGTTTATTAAAGTAGTCTTGAAGCCAAGCTTCTGCCATTTCTAAAGATTGAAGGCACTCCGAGCGTAAAATCTCATGAGGAGACATAATCGCCGCTTTTCGGCCTTGTTCAATACCATACCAATCGTCTTTGTGCTTTCTAAACAGTACATCCGCCACTTTACTACTTGAAGCCAACACCGACAGCAGCGCGTAATTTTTTTGAATGAATTGTGATTGGCGATCTGTTGTTTCCACTTCCTCGCTATACCTAAACAACAACTTACAAGCTAAATCATATTTTTTTGTGACTAAGCAAGCCTTAAGCGAGTATTCAATTCGCCGTTTAAAAGTTTCCCTTTTAATTATTGGGTCATCAAAATCTAAATTATCTCCCAAAGAAAGTTGGACTAGCTCATCAAAACGCCCAACTTGGAATAATAATCTTGGAAATGTAGTCGCAACATACGGGTCATTGAACGATTTATCTGCAAGTGCTGATACAAACTGTTCAAAATTTTTATGTTCCGCATTAAAATGATTCCTAAACCAAGTTTCCACTGGTTCATCTCGAAACTGTACTCCATCATCTGAAATTCTCAGCGGATACTTAAGGTCATTAATGAAACTCTTAACTCTATGTTCATCTACACCAGCAACGTTACTCAAAATATGTATAGGTACTAACGGAGGTAATTCGGCAAGAGCGATACAAAGTAAGTCTATTTGTTCAGGAGTGTCACTAAACTTTTTTATTTCATACAGTGCTAACTGAACTTCATCCCCGATAAGTTCATCTGAGCTTTTTATGTCACCTCTAATAATTTTTAAGAGTTCTTTTTTATTTTTAACACGCTCAAGATAATAGGCTTGGACTCGTGGTACACCTCTTGTATATGAATGGAACTCCTGTATTGAGTAATCGTCTACCTTATTTAATCGGCTTAAGACATGACGCTTTGTTTCATCTAGAGTGAAAGGGTTAAGTTGTATTGAATTATTTTTTTGAGGTAATGGCAGATATTTTAGGCGCTCAGTTCTTGCAACAGCTAGGATGTGAACGTCTTTTACTTCTATTTCATTCAATACTGCGTTTACAAAAGACGTGTCATGAGCAAGCTCCGCTCCCATTACTGTATTGTCAATCGCATCAAAGACAAGAACAAGCTTTGAACTTTGTGAGCTAGCTTTTAATGAGGCTATTGATTGCACTAACCTTAGAGTGAATTTTTTAAATACTCTATGATCTTCACTACCAGATATAGGAATAATAGGGTCACATAAGCCTGCATACGCCAATTCATTTGCGATTTGAATTAGCCCAAAATCAAATCTATGCCTAGGAGATGTTTCTTGCCTGTAGCTTCCTCCACCAAAGCCATCAAAAACTACGCAGTGAAATTCAACAGGTAGAGCCTTAGCTAACCGCGAGACAATTACGGACTTTCCAATTCCTCCCTCAGCGTGTAAAACCGTCAACCGATTGTTATAAATTGAGGTAACTAGATCTTTTTCTTGTGTCCTAGAAAAAAATGCTCCATTTTCTTCAATTTCTGAAGGAGCAGGCAACAAGCTACTTTTATCATCAACACCAAATTTAAGTAAAAGTTCAGGTAATCTGATTACGGGATCGTCTCTGGTATCAGACAGAGTTTTCGAGTGAATTAAATCTTTTAGTCTAATTTCAACATCAGGATCATGAGAACTTGTCATGCCAATTAAGGACGCGCTCAACTGGTTAGATTGCTCATGTCTATTATCATTACGCCCATGTAAATCTAAAAGCTTAATAAACGATGGAAAGCGATTTTTGGTTCGACTAGCATCCCTCAAAGTGTTTCTTGCATTAATTGCATGCTTTGCTGTTGCTTCAGAGTCATACAACCCCTTTACAACATTTATTGAAATAGGCCTATTGGTAATAAACTGAAAACGTACTTTTTTATGAATAAGTTCTTTGCCATATTCATTTATCAATTCTAAGTATCTGACACCAAAGTATTCTATTACTTCGGATATTTCTTGTGCAGACCAAGCTTTATTTGGAGTAGTTGTAGAATATTTTAACTGACAATATTCAATCTTATCTGCTTCATCTATTGCTTCACTACCATAATATAGAGCAGTATCTATCCCTAGAAGTCCACCACGTATAACTCTATTACTAGCCTCATCGCTAGAAACACCTTCTACAGCTACTGCGACTAGCTTGGAAGAAGGCTCTAGTAGCTTTAGTGCTCTCCTTGCAGTCCAAATAATGTGAAAATCATCACCATCATTTCGATATCTAACTTTGTCCTCGTGGTTCAAAAGCTTTCCCTTATTATTTGTCCGTATAATCCTTAGGCGTTATACATTGAGTTTACTTTGCCTGATTTAAACGCAGTTTCTGACTAGCTAGTATTTTACGCACAAGAAACTTCTTCATTGTTCATAGAGTGCATTTTCAAGAACTTTCGTTTTAAATAATTATCTACTTTTGTGAAGCTGCCCGTAGGGTTTTCTTCTACATACCACCATAGCTGTAACTTTGCCCTTGTAAGTGCAACATAAGCTAATCTCATAGCCTCTTCTTTTTGAGCATCATTGTACGAAAGAGAAAAACCTGCAAGTTTATATAAATAGTTTCGCAATACATGGTTAGCATCATATGTACAATCTTCAACTAGAAAACAGTAATCAGCCTCTAACCCTTTACTTCTATGAAATGTTTCAAACTGAATCCAATCTGGAATGACTTTTAGCCCAAGACCTTTTTTTAATTTTCCTAAAACATTGTTCGTTTTAGCCAAAATTAAAAGCCCAGTTTCAGTTTTCTTCCACTCTTTTCCATTAAGCTCGTTTATGATCACAGATAGCATTTTTAGAGCTTCATTAGTTAAAGTCTGCTTTGAAAACTCTGATAAAAACAATCTATTGCGACTGTCTTTTTGTGTACATCTGCCTGTCTTATGGTTTCTTCGATTATATGCTAAAGCAGACTCTGCCGCAGATACAATAACTTGATAAGAGCGATAGTTTGTATCCATATAAATCGTTTTTATATCTTTTGATACAAAGTATTTTTGGTAATTGTTTATAAATTCGGGTGAACTCCCTCTCCAACCATAAATTGATTGATAATCATCTCCTACACACATCAAAGATGTTTTAATTTGTTCACCTTTCAATCTTCTTAAAGTAGCTATTATCCAGTGAGAAACTTCTGGCGATATATCTTGAAATTCATCAATAAATATATTGGATAGGCTACTCTTAGTCTGTCGAGAAAGTTTGTCAAAACAACCATTTTCTGGGTTTGAGAAATTAATAAACATGTCATGAAACCGCACAACATTAAAATGAGGAAGAAACTTTTCTGTAAAAAACGGCCAAAATATAGTAACTGCTTTTAAAAATAATTTATCGCCCCCTTTTATATATGTTTCACCTAGATGTTTAGCTGCTTCATTTATTGGAACACCTAAACTTTCACCAAAACAAGCTAAGTTATATATAGCATCTTGCAACTCAGAGAACCCTAGATCACCAGACATCCGAACTTGAAATCTAGGGCATGTTTTATGTACTTCAGGTTCAGCAACTTGATTGTCTATTAGAGTCTTTAGTGCTAATAACTCTCTTTCATTTCTAATTGCACAAACCCTTTCGTTTGACTTGTGTCTTAGAAGGTATGCTTTTCTTTTTATTAAAGTGTACGTACCATGCTTAAATCCACAACTGAGTACAATTTCCTTTTCTATTTCTGATTCCAGAAAGTCATCATATTCAGGATAAAATACAACATGTAAGTTAAGTTCTGGTATATAAGCATCACTTTTCAATTTTAGGGTTGGAAAGTCCGTATTTTCGAATGTAATTTGTTTACCAGGGTAATTACCTAGCTCGAAATACCCACGCATTAAAGGCAACAATAACTTATCAAACTCTTCGGTTTTGGAAATTACTTTCTTATTAGTATTTGGAGTTGTCTCATCATCCATTGCGCCTTTTAGTTTTTCGATAAAAAGCAGATCAATAAGCTTTTTAAACTCTTTATGGTGGTTGTAGTACATATCCAATGCATTCAAAATTAATTCGTTTTGACCATCAGTTAATTCTGAAATATTAACAAATTGCTCATTTGAAGCTTTTATAGCTTCGTCTATGCTTCCTTCATTTGCACCTTTACTTCCAGCATCTTTTATGAACTCGAAAATCCTCTCATTCCCGTTGAGAAAAGACGCTTTAGCCATCTCTAATACTTTAGAGTGGAATGTTCGTATTACCTTTTCACTTTTCTCTTTCGACACTTCAATACCGTATCTACCAAAAACTTCTATCAATTTAACTCTAAAGTCTTTAACTGAAGCTCTAGTGAAGGAAAATACGGTAATGTCATCAAGGCTCACATGACATTGCGTGTGAAGAAATAAAAGTCTATAAATTAAAGATGTAGATTTTCCTGAGCCAGCCCCTGCTATTGCCAAAGAATTTCTAGAATTAGAAAAAATTAGCTCTCTTTGATTATCATCTGGCGGGTGCTTTAGTGAATTTAAGAATCTAACATCAAACTCTTCTATTTCTTTAGAGCCAAAATTTAATTTCGAGGATTCCACAATGTCATCGTTGATTAAATTTGGATCTGATATGGGTTGGTGCGTATGCACAATTATTGGAGTGATATCAACCTTGGCCTTTTCATAGCCTTGGTCATATGCTTCTGAAACGAGTTTACTATGTTTGTTTTTTAATCTGGTTAGTAGGTTATATAGGTGTTTTCTTTTTGTTAGTTGAAGCTTTCTTAGTACCTTATTTTTCCAGTTCATTTACACATCCGTTGTTCATAACCTATTTTACATCAAGACAATATCTAGCCCTAATAAAGACATTAGGTTAGTTACAATTAAAGTTTGGTTGGAGAAGAGAAATTCTTAATTTCAATATAAAATTAGTGCTATTTGTATAAGCTGTTACTATTTATCAAATTCACAATCATAGAAAAAGCTATTAATATCAACATCATACTCTTGAGCTAATAAATACAACTGTCCAGCAAAAATCCTATTTTTACCTGTTTCGAATTTACTATACTGCTGATTACTTACTCCGATCGCTGCACCAAACTGACCTTGGGACGCTCCTTTGTAGCCTCTTAATTTCTTTAACTGCTTACAAATCAATAGATTAATATCATCTTCACTTAAACGCTTCATTTTTCATAATAAAATCAGATCTTTAGTTGACACTAGAATAATTTTTCCTATACATTAAAGCTCCAACCCTAGGTAGGAAGACTTGAAATTAGGAAAGATTATGAAAAAAGTTAAAAATTTATTTGCTACTTGTTTGGTATTTTCAAGCCTAGTTGGCTGTGGCGGAAATGTAATCGCTGATGAAGGTTTAGCAAAACTGTCAGCTATTGAACTAGCAACTTTGTACTGTGCAGCTATGAAAGATACCAACTTAGAGCAATTAAAAGTTCTAGTTGGCAATGAAAAAGACTGGAATGAATTCAGAAGCATCTATTTTGCAAATGACAAAGAAATTGCGAAACACAAAGCCAAAGCTGAGAAATACAACTGCGAAGTTGTCCAAGCAAAAGAGAGCAAGAAGCACACTAAAATTTACTTCAAAAAATTTAAGAACGTTTATGTCTACAAAGAAAACGGCATAAACACTCTCAAGCTTATTTAAAGCTTACCTGTTATCTCAGTTTGAATTTCGATACCCATTTTAGAAATTAAAGGGAAGTAATGAATAAATTAACTCTCAACTCCATAGCAATGACATTGGTATCTCTTAGCTTCGTTGCCAACGCTTCAGAACCTTTAAATATGAATACCACACACTCATTTATTCAAGATGAGCACTACTCTAAACAATATGTTTTAAATGCACTCGTACTCAATGAACAAAGCCGATGGAATTACGGTGAGCCAATAGGCACACCAGTCACTATTAATTATGCCTTTGCAGGAGATGAATTCGGTTATCCATACTCTAGTTGTTGTATAGAGCGTGATTTCAAAGACTATGAAAAAGCTGCTTTTTTAGAAGTATTCGAAAATATTAGTTCAGTCGCAGGTCTTAAGTTTGTTGAAGTGAGTGATGTTGGCGATACAAATATCATTCTTACAATAAGTGAGAAAGCCGCAGGAGCTGAGTTTCCACCAACTAATGATAATGATGCAATACGTCCAAGGATTATTCACATTGGGCAGAGTGACTATTTAAATTACCTTGACCCTAGTCGAGATACCTTACCGTATGATCGTAGGAAAATAGGAGATATAGACTTTAAACATGACGTATCTCGCTCTAAAGACGCAATAGTTCACGAAGTTCTACACGCTTTAGGGTTAAAACACCCAGTTTATAACGACAACGAAACAATAATCCGTTTATTAGATGACAGCGAAGAAAATAAAATGTTTACAGCAATGTCTTACAATATGCCTGTAAGTACATCAGAAATTTATCGACCAACGACTGTAAAAAAATACGATGTAGTAGCGCTACAACATTTATACGGCGATCCTGCTACCCCCTTTGATAATGATCATTACGAGTATGACGACACTTTTTTCTATCACCAGATGATTGTCGATACTGACGGTAATGACACAATCAGCGTAGCTAAGAGTGAGCGAAACAATATTATTGATCTACGTGCTGGAGCATTTAGTTCTATAGCTCCAAATCCAACTGGTTTTTATGATGAAAGTGTTGGTGGTGAACATTCAAATCGTAGCCATAATAGCTTAGCAATATCATTTGACACAGTAATAGAAAATGCAGTTGGTGGATCTGGTGATGACACTCTGATTGGTAATAACGCAGATAACCAGCTAGACGGAGGGCTTGGCAATGATAAAGTCATTTATCATGGTGATAAAAATGATTATTCAATCACCAAGGACAACAACATCGTTATTGTCACTTCCCTTTTTAATGGCGATACAGACACATTAAAAAATATTGAAGTAATAGAGTTTAATGATCAAAGCGTAACTCTTAACAATGCACCTATTTTAATTATGCCTGAAGATTTATCAGTGCGTTTAGGCTCACCTGTTGAGTTAACACTTCAAGCAATAGACCATGATAATGATGCTTTGACTTATAGGTGGACGCAAACTAGCGGTAATAGTATTACTTTAAATAACTCCGATACTCCTAAAGTTTCGTTCATTGCTCCGATAACTGATGTAACTACTAGTTT
Organism: Pseudoalteromonas sp. CO342X; assembly: GCF_004208915.1. Classification (NCBI taxonomy): domain Bacteria; kingdom Pseudomonadati; phylum Pseudomonadota; class Gammaproteobacteria; order Alteromonadales; family Pseudoalteromonadaceae; genus Pseudoalteromonas; species Pseudoalteromonas sp. CO342X. The sequence goes on along the minus strand of NZ_SGPH01000013.1, from coordinate 125,323 downwards.
AACTTTACAAGCCTTAGTTTCTGATTCCCAAAACGTAGTAACCGATGAAGTAATGGTCACTGTCCTACCAAATATTTCTCCTGTGGTAGAAATACCAGAAAATAAGTCAGCCAACGAAGGTGACATTGTAACTCTTTACGTTAAAGCAACGGACAAAGACAATGATACTTTGTCCTATCGTTGGTCTGTCAGTGGAGCATCAATACCCTTAAGTGAAAATACAACTGACACTATCACATTTAAAGCTCCTGAAGTCTCAAATGACACTGTTTTACAAGTCAATGTCTTCGTTTCAGATGGTTTTGATGAAGTAGGAGCTTCATCAACAGTAACAGTCAAAAATGTGGAAGCTTCAACTAATACTTCAGAGCCTAAAATTGCTGAGAAAAGCAGTGGGGGTTCGTTTAGCTTGATAATGTTGCTAATCGGCGGAGTGCTGTTAGCCAATCGAAGAAATTTAACAAAATAAATTGATAACAACACAGAGATGAAAAACCATGAAAAAATTATTACTAATATCTGCTTTTACCCTCGGTCTTGCTGGCTGCGGAGATCCCATCGATGATGCTTCAGAAATAGCAACAGAGTACTGCGAAGCGATTAAACGCACTAACTTTGATGATGCTAAAGAACTTGCTGTGGGCTATGTAGTTGATGCTAATGAACGCTGGTTTGATAAAGACAACCGTAAGTATAGAAAAGTATTCGGTGATCAACGTTGTAGCATTAAAAATGTTGATGCTTCTGAAGATGAAAAAAGCTTTAAAGTTTACTTCTCCCCTTCACTTAAATCTGAGGGGTCGTTCGTAGAAATTGAATATTCAGAAGACAAGGGAGAGTACACTGTTACTAGCGATATGTTTGCTGTTTACCAGTTTTTTTAATGATAAAAGTTATCTAACATATCTAAAGTGAAGCGATAAAGCCTCTGTGGTTGCCTTTCATATATCAAGTTATATAACTAAGTAGCGCGATATTGGGCAGTCATTTTTGAAGCCTTGATAAGAGTTTAACCTTCTTTCGTTAACGAGGTTAGACTCTAGTGAATCAGAAAAATTACTTTTATCTTTATGTTCATAACCTCCCCTTGAAATTTGTTTAAAAATAAACCAATCTTAATGTGCGATATAAACAATCTCATATTACAAGGTAGTTTATGTAAGTTGGGACCTTACTACAGGAAATAGCTTATGAGTCACCAAGAAATAGTACAAAGAGCAATGGACTTTGACATGGATATAGTAGTCAGAAGGTACATGAAGGATTATGAGCTTCCTAGAGAAGTTGCAAAAGAGCATGAGAAAGAACTAAAGCGATATCTCGCTCTAAATGCTATTAATCCACCAAAAGCCTACGGTATGAGAGGACAAGTGGATGAGATATGGCATACATTTCTCCTATTTACAAAAGAGTATCAAAAATTCTGTTCGGAGGTAGGAGGGAGATTCATTCATCATATACCTAACACGCATCTCTCTCTTCCTGAGCGTTCCACCTATTTTAATACCTTAGAAGACTATGAAGAGATTTTTGGAGAAAAACCTCCAGAGCACATATGGCCTAATGTTCCTAATCCAAACAACCCTCTAGATTCAGCTAACCTCGATGTTTGTAGTACTAGTTGCAGGGGATGTGGAAGTGGTTGTAGTAGTTGCGGTTCAGGTTGTGCGGGATGTAATTCTTGTAGTAGTGGCAATTGAGATAGTTTATGAAAATTCTATTTATAGGGAAGTTTCCTCCCATTCAAGGAGGGGTTAGTGCATCTAGCTTAACATTAGTAAAGGATTTACATCGTTTAGGCCACGAAGTAGTAGTACTGACTAACGCCAATGAAGTCGAACAAGGCTTTAGGCAAAACCTATCAAGAAGTGATTGGGGTAAAATAAAAGAATATGTAGGCGATAAGGTGAAAATACACAGTAGCTCGTTGGATGAAAACCCAATGCATATTCCTTTTTCTAAATGTTATTTTGAAAAGCTTTCTGGGTTAGGGATGGAAATCCTCGAAAATACTAAAGTGAACTTAATAGTTTGTTGGTATTTTCAACCTTATCTCCAAGTAGCGTCATATCTATCAAGTTTGTATCAAATCCCGTTTGTTGTGAACCATGCAGGAAGTGATCTAGGGCGGCTCTCTAAAGAAGCTCATCTTAGAAGGTTATATTCCAAAGCTTTAGAAAACTGTGAAATGGTATTTACTAGGAAAAACTCAATTACTCTTCTTAAACAAACTTTTCCTAAGTTGCCTAATTCAAAAGTTAGAATTGTCACAAAAGGCAGTAAAATCCCCAAATTATTTAGCATAAATGCCAGAATGGCTTCCTTAGACGATGAAATTTTAAAGGCGAGAGATATTTATGCAAATAATAAATTTTATATGAGTGAGCGCTCAAAACTAGAGAAAATAAACGATGGATTTCCTAAAAAAAATATTCCGATAATAGGTATGTATGGGAAAATTGGAAAGACTAAAGGTAGCTTTGCAATTTTAAGGGCATTGGATGAGTTGATAAAAAAAGGGATCGAATTTAATTTTGTATATGTGGCAGGTGGAACCAAAATTACTTTTAGTGAATTCATAAAGGAGTTAAGTAGCTGTCATAAGCTTGTAGAAAGAACTTGGGTAGTCCCATATGTAAGTTATTTGAAAGTTCCTAACTTCATAAAAAAGTTTGACGTAACTTTATTCCTTGAACATGGTTTTACTATTGAAATCCATAATCCAACTATCCCATATGAAATCCTCGCAGTCGGTTCCTGCTTAATAACTACAGATGAAATAACACAAAAGTCTATTTTAAAAGATTTACTTGTAGATCTAAAAAATTATATAAGAGTAAAAGATCCTAGTATAAGAATCGATTTAGCTACGGCAATTGAATACGCTTTAGAAAACAACCGATTCAAAATAATTGGTGCTCATGGACGCTCCGTTCATCAAGTTGTACAAGGTGATAAAGAACAGTATCACCCTATCGCTCTGGAAATTGATAACGAGTTTGGTTAGACCAAAGCCAACGAAACATCAGATAATTTTTCTAGTCATATCCTTGAAAACTTAAAATTAGATTTAGCATGCTTGATAGCAAATTCTGCTTCTTTTGCAGTAAAGTACTTACTCTGAAGTATTCGATAATCATTACTTTCTTTACGCCACTTATACGCTCTAACGATACCAAGCACTTGTAACTCTTTGAGAGATTTAACAATATATTCTCGGCAACGGGCTTCGCTATATCCTCTATATTTCAAACCTAAAACACAACTGAGCTTTTCCAATTTAAAGTCAATCATTACCGTTCCATGAGTTGACAGGTATTTATAAAGAGCTTTATTAGCTTCACGCTCAATGTTGCATAATTCCTCTATATTCAAATACGAAATATTTGAATTCGGCATATATAGTTCTTCGATGAATTCAGAGATAGAAAAACGAATTTCTTTAGATTCAAAGTCTAAAACAGGTGACTCCTCAAAAAAATAACCCGTTTCAAATACTTTATTTTGGGCTTTAGAATTTAACCTGTAGCTCACTCTATTTGTGTCTAATCTCTGTAGACTTGCCTTAATTTTCTTAAAGTCCACTGCACGAGTTCCTTTATTAGCCTGTAACAGTAAATCTTTCACCTCTTTCAAAGGGAGATTTAATAATTGAGGATCTTCATTGTTGGCTTTTGCGTTTCTCCAATGTCGAATTAACATTGCAAAGAGTGGATAGTCAGTTGAATGGTTTAGATAGTTACCAAATATCTGTACCTCAAATAAAGAATCTTTAAATGTATAGGATCGGTTGTTGTTTAGAATGCGGTCTTGGACAGGTTCAAAAATGCTAGTCCTATTAAACAAGTTGTGTATTGCAACGCTTCGCATGGAAGATGATTTAAAAATTGTTTTATTCATCAACTATTCACAATGTAACTTCAGTGAGGAAAAACTAGCTTATCATGTAACTTCAGTGAGGAGGTAGTTTTCTTCATATAAACTAAATAATCAGGCTATTTCAGAAGTTTACGTAAACAACAGTCTTTCTATTCGATGACATAGTTTTAGAAAACTTATAAAGAGTCCTTATACACAACTTACTTTAACTTGGATTTCATAAAGTTTCTGGGTTGAATTAGTTCGCACTAATTCATAGTTTTATTGTGAATAAGGTACTCTTGCTATCCTATTTTACTGTTTCTAAATGATTTGAACTGGTTTAATAAATGTTCATTTCCTGTACCAGTATCTTCTTGAATATCAGAAAGATACTCTTCTACCAAAACATTAGTGCAAGTTTGCTCGGTATCCGTGATTAGTTGAATTAATTCATTTAATCTCTCACTTCGAAATTGCTTCGGCATCGGATAAGCGATATTTGCACAAGTTTGTTCCCCAACATATGGTTTAAACATACACCCAATATGAGCTTGGTTATGCTGTAGTCTATGTACCGACTTTTTAAAACAATATCCCATTAACAAAAGTAAAATAAGCGATTCTTGACTACGATATTCCCACTTATTTTTAAGAAAAAATCTTAACTTATCTAACTTTAGCTCTCTTCTTTCAATGACTTTAGTCAGATAACCATCAATAATGGATATTACTTTCTCTATACTCATACTTTCATCTATTACATCTAAAAGTTCTGGGTATTTCTTTAGTAATTTAACTATCTGATGAATCAACCAGCTCTGTGGGTTGTATGATATGTCGAGTTCTTTTCCATAGTTAATTCTTATTTTTGCTTCTAATGCTTCTGCAAGTTTAATTATTGTGTCCATACAATTTTCCTTTTTTTATTCTTTCGACTATTGAACTACTAGAATTTAATTGTCGAGGGTTATTTTTTTCTACTTTTGCTTCCGTATCGTAGATATGTTGAATGAGCTGATTTCGAACTTCCTCGGAGTCGATGCCAAGTACACTTTCTGCTGTTAAATCAGCATAAACCGAAGCGTCTCCTGTTGCTGAAAACAAAGCCTTTAGCCACTCAGATATATATCTAAGCACTCGCTCAATATGGTCGTGAAACTCAACTTTTAACTTTTGGAGTTTAATTTCAGCTTCATGCTGTTTCTTTTGAATAAACTTATCTTTTTCTAGATGTTTTCTTTTAGTAATTTTCTTAGAAACACCGCGAATGAAACCCAATTCTATGAATTTTTCGGATAATAAAGTTTGGATTCTTTGAAAGTGGGGGTTTAACTCATTTGTTTTGCCTGTAAGCGGGTCTTTTCCTTTCTTTGACATGTGCTTTAAGTTCGAGCGTTTATTTTTGAAATCATAGTTAAAAAATAGTGCGTGACAGTGATAGTTTCTTTTGAATTGCTTTTTGCCATTTTCATCAGTCACAAAATGCCCTTCATCCAAATGTGTTGAAAAGCCAATTTGCGCGAAACCGAACTCTTCAGAAAAAGCTTTGCAATAATTTTTAATGCACTTGTTAATTTCTAAATGAGCTTGCGTAAACCCCAGTTTCTTCTCAAGTTCACGAACATTTTCATCACTTAGTATAATGATTTGCTCAAGGAGTGTATTCATGTCAGAACGACACTTTTTACCTGTCGTCTTCTGATATCTATCTTTGAGTTTGTGATAAGCATCTAATAATCCATTTGAGCCTTTTAAGAAAACAGTACTGTTGTGCTGAGTAAATTGATCAAATACATTAGCTGACTTAGTTTTACCAGCTCTAGTAATATGGTCAATTTCTGCAATCGCACTTTTGTAGTGTTTCTGGGTGACTGTAGTCTTTTTTACTCTTTGGCTACTTCCATCTTTTTGCTTTTCTGTTATCCAAATAGACTTTTTAACGTCTTTGGTTAATGCTTGATCTTTGTAATATGCAGTACGAACTGCTGCGAAGTTTTTCATTTATATTTTATTTTGTTATAACTTCAATAAAACATAAATTTTATAAAAATCAAGAGACTAACTTTTTAAAAAGTTTTAACCCACGAAAACCTATCACTCGAAACTCGTAAATAGGTGTGGGTTTTCAGGAGACTGAAAAAGAAGAAAGTGATTATAAATCACATAATACAAAAAGGACTTAATATTATTTCCTATATCGGCTATAACAAGTGCGCTCACCCTAAACTTGTCCAATCATTAATGCCCTCTAATTTACCTGTTGAATATGTAAAACTTCAACACAATGACAATACTGAAATAGATAATGAGTTTTTGATTAGAGCAAGTTCCGTCTGCAAAAGTTTTCTTTTGGAAATTATTCACTCGCCATAGCTTTCTCTGCCTTTTTTGATATCCGTACATCTTCATAAAATTTAGACAAAAGGCCAATGATGATTTCATTTTTGTAAAAATCACTAGGAGTAATCATCACGTTAGGCTTCCCTAAACTTGCATCACGGTCAAAAATTAAATGAAACCAAACATTAGGTACAATAAAGTTATAATGCTTAAAATCATCTTGTTTATCTAAAGGTATTGAAGAACAAAAAGTCAAAAAGTCTTTTTCAATATTTAAGTTTACAAATAGATTAAAATTACCTTCACCTTGTCCCAATATATAATCTTCTAGCATTTTCATATCTTCTTTGGCAAGGTTATGTTCGATAACATAAAGCTGTCTTAGCAAAAATGAAGCAGAAAAGTATTTTAAAGTTTCTACATTTTCTTTATTGAAATACCCAGCTTCTAAAGTTTGTTTGAATTCATCAAAACTCATTACGCCCTTAACTTTTTCATAATCTGTAATGTAACTAGTTTTCTTCAACTCCTTTTTTTCAATATCATTTATATCTCGTAAGATTCGAGCAAATTTAGTTTCATTTTTTGATAAAAGAATCTCACAATCATGACAAAATATATGCTTCTGCCATTGCCTTTGAGTAACATCGATCTTATTGTTTTTACTATCAAGTATAAGAAGTCCATTCAAGTTTTCATTATTACCTTGTTTTTTGCGAAGGTAACGATAAAGTAACTTAGGAATCAAGTGACTAGATTTTAAATCCTTTTTTTCTTTACACAGCTTGCAAATGGTAGACATACAGCTCAGCTCCAAAAATTAAATATGTATAAAAGCAAATTGTCCGTTCTATTGATGTGTAATGCTATGTGACAATACACGCACTCACAACCTTAATCGACTTAGAACATCTGCATTAAAAAGCTATCATCTAAATTGTCAGAGTCTACGGCTTCTTTTCGTGTTAAAACTTTTTCCATCATCAAGACTTTGATATCTGGTTTCATTGGTATGGGACATTCACGTTGCATATGAACATGGTCAAAATAATAGAACTCTTGCGTTTTCTTACAGTACCTCGTGTACTCATAACCTTTTTCTCCTTCATAATATAACGTCCTATCTTTAATAAAAATTTTAACATCCAGCTCACGCATAGCTTGATTAAATTTTTCGACATTATCTATCAAAGAAGAAGCTTCAGGGGTAATAATGAACGGATTAGTATGTTGTAATTCGTATTCAACTTCAGATTTTTTATTACTTAGCTCATCTAATTGGCTTTCAATCTCAGATATCACACCTATAACAAATTTTACTGCTTTTCCTGACTTTACTAGCTTTAGGTATTCAATCCGAGATTCATCTAACCCCTTTTGCAATTTAGAGATTTCAACATTTATCTCTTGAAGCTCTTTTTTTAATTCAATGTCCGAATTTTTAGATGAATATTTCAATAGAGCTTTCTTTTGTACAACGCTTACAAAAAACCAATGGGCAAGTATATATGGAAAAGTTGTAGGTTCACCATAAGCTGCACACGCTGCGTCATTGCTTGCTTTTCTTTGGCGGTAACTGCACCTTAAAACGGGTAAACTATTTCCCGTTTGCTGAATGCTCATCCCTGAATTTTCTTTACTATTGCGAGACGAAGAGCAATGACCACATCTAAACAAACCACTTAAAGGCCATGTTCTTTTGGGGTTAGAACTTTTGTGCTTATTATACCTTTCAATATGGGCAGTATTAGCTTCGATATACAAACTGTCGTCAACAGCAGCATCGAACATCTTTTGCTTTCTCCAAACGCCTTTAACTATATCACTGGTGATCCATCTAATTATCGTGGTCGGATTCATTTTCTGGATAGGTTCGTAATCAGGAAACTCTTCTTTTAATGTTCGAGAAATTACTACCTGTCCTTTTCCCTCACAGTAAAGCTCAAACATTCTTTTTACTGAGTCAGCATACCTATTTAATTTACCATTTTTATCTAGCCAGAACGGCCTTCTCATTTTAGGAACAATGCCGTGCTGTTGAAAATCTTTATATCTCTTTTGGTAACTATAAGAAATCTTCTTTTTGTGCCACTGAATTTCTTTGTGATGTCGATCTATTTCAAAGAATAATCTCGACATCGTAATTGGGTCATTGCCATGTTGAGGTTCAAACTCTACGCCATCAGCAACTGTAACTATAGTTATATCAGCATCCCAAAACCTCCTAATCAGGTCTTGTGATGAAGTAATATTTAATCGAGTTAACCGACTAATATTTTCTATAAGTAGAAATGATCCTCTTTCTATCTTTCCGTCTTCTAAGGCCTTTAAAAAATTACCTAATTTACCTTTGGCAACATGCTCACCAACTTCACCTTTACTGGCTGAAAGAGCTTCATCAAAAATGGACTTAGCTAATTCTGCTCTATCAGAGTTCCTTTCCAGCCATTCCATTTGTAGCTCTAACTGTCTATCTTCAGACGAATTATTGATTTGAGCAGCAGAACTAAACCTCTGATATAAATATGCTTTTCTCATTATGCAATCTCCTGTATTCAATATTATAACAAGGAATATGCACACATAGACTTTTTATTCACAATGCATATGATCGATAAGCAATAATGGTAAGTGCTCGCTTTGCTTTGCTTTTTCAATCCAAACTTGCGGGGTTTCACAGCCCAAAAACTGATTAATAGGCGTAAGTAAATCTGTGTACTTTTCTAACATAACAACAAAAGACTAATGTGTTTGCGCCATTTTATCATAACTTCTCGCTGCAAGGTGCACCACTAGGCTATTCCCCAAGAAGTTTTAGACCATTCTGAAAATAGTAATATTGCTATTCAACTACATTTTCTTGACAAAAATTAACTCATCTCTCATAACTTAATTGAATTGTACAAAAATAGTACAAACCTATATTTGAGGGGCTAACTATGATCTTTAATCATCTATGGGGCTTATATGCTCACCCGCACGAAGAGTGGCAAACAATTGATAACCGTCACGAAAGCATGTTTTACAGTTTGTCACATATCGCGCTTGTTGCGCTGATCCCAAGCATTATGGGGTACTATTCTTCAGTCTACTTAGGCTGGAGTGTTGGTACTGGGGATGCTGTCTATTTAACTCATGAGTCAGCAATATTAATTGGTGTTGCAATGTACTGCGCATTGATTGCAGGCGTCTTTATTCTGGCGTATCTCGCCCACTGGATGGCCATCACTTTTGGCTCAACACCGACCTATACACAGACTCTAGAGTTATCAGCTTACACGGCAACACCAATGTTTATGTCGGCATTTGCGGCATTTTATCCTGAGCTTTGGTTTGTCGTATCGGTTGGGATGGTTGCACTGGCGTACTCCGTTTATCTGCTTTATACGGGCGTGCCTATTCTTATGCATATTCCTGAAGAGCGTGGGTTTATTTATGCCAGCTCGGTTGTGACTTGTGGCCTAGTGCTGTTAGTCATCATTCTTGCTGCAACCGCTATTTTGTGGACTAATGGCATAATTAGCCCTACGTTTACGTAACCTGAGGGCAGGATAAGAAATAGATTAATCTATTTCTGCTAACGCTAGTTGTATTTGGTTGGAAAATGAAAAGACAAACCTTTTCTTGGCTTTTATCCTAAATGATGAATAAAAACGGCGCTTGTTTAGCGCCGTTTTTATTTTGTAGGTCGAAATATGACATGGGGTTGTCGATATTTACCTTAGCGATATTTGCCGACATTTACCTTACCGATATTTGTCGACATAAATGTCGACCTACTTTGCGAATACTTCGTCGGTTTTAGCGGCACAGATAAAATCGTTTTTATGAAGACCTTTAATAGAATGACTCCACCACGTTACCGTCACTTTACCCCACTCGGTAAGAAGACCTGGGTGATGGCCTTCTTCTTCAGCCATATCGCCCACCTTGTTTGTGAACGCAATTGCTTGTTTAAAGTTTTTAAACTTGTAAACACGCTCAAGCTGCATAATACCATCGCGTACTTCAGGTACCCAATCAGGGATCTGTTTGATTAGAACCGCTAGTTCTTCATCTGATACTTTAGGCGCATCCGCACGACACGCTTCACATTTTTGTGCACTTAAATCAGACATTGATAATTCCTTAACTTGCTAGTTTTTCTTTTGGCGGAAACTTAGGTTCAAATAACCCTAGCTCTTTTGCTTGTTCAACCAGCGACATGATATCCATTTTAGAGATCTCAAATAAGTCGTTGATTGAGTTAATTGTATAGTAAACAGGTTGCATAATGTCGATGCGATAAGGTGTACGTAACACATCTAACACGTTAAGCGGATTAATTTCTGGTTTGTCAGAGTAAACATATTGAGTCTCACCTGGACTTGACAGCACACCGCCACCATAAATACGCAGACCTTGCTCTGTTTGCATCAAACCGAATTCGACGGTAAACCAGTATAAGCGTGCAAGGTATACACGGTCTTTCTTCTCCGCGGCATAGCCTAGCTGACCATACTTGTGTGTAAACTCGGCGAATGCTGGATTCGTTAGCATTGCACAATGGCCAAAAATCTCATGGAAGATATCTGGTTCTTGCAGGTAATCAAACTCTTCTCTTGAGCGAATAAAGGTCGCTACAGGAAACTGCTTGTTGGCAAGCAATCGAAAGAACTCATCAAAATCAATCAGTGCGGGCACTGGCGCTACCTGCCAACCCGTTTCTTTCGCTAGTGCTTCGTTTAACTCACTTAGTTGTGGAATGCGGTCTTTTGGTAAGTTAATTTTCTCAAGGCCTGCCAAATATTCATCACAAGCTTTGCCTTCGATACACGCTAGCTGACGTGCAACTAACTCTGACCAAATTTGATTCTCTTCATCTGTCCAAGCGATAACACCATTTTCATCTGGCTGCTTAGATACATATTTACTTGCTTTAGCCATTTTACATTCTCACTTACTTCACCCCGAGTTGATGATCTTGCAATTTCAATTGCTGTCCTGTTGATGGTTCGGAGCGCTTCAACTTGTGACTTTGATACTAAGTAAAAGTGAAGGAAAGTTTAATAGTGAGCACGTTTATCACATTTCGCACAACAAGCACTTTCGTAAACAATAAAATACACTCGCGTAAAATTAATATTACACGCATAGTAAAAAGGGGCCAAACCCAGCCCCTTTGTAAAAATTAAATTACAGTTATATTTTGTTAAACGCCTGCTTCAGATCGTCAATAATATCTTCTACGTCTTCAAGCCCCACTGAAATCCGAATTAGTCCATCAGAAATTCCCGCAGCTAACCTTTCCTCTTGTGTATAAGGAGAGTGTGTCATTGATGCCGGATGTTGAATGAGCGTTTCTGGGTCACCTAGACTTACCGCTAACGTACACAGCTCAGTCGCATTGATAAATTGTTCACCCTGCTCTAGCGAGCCGTTGATTTCAAAAGCAATTACCCCACCTGCTCCTTTCATTTGTTCACCAAGAAATTGGTAACCAGGATGCGAAGGTAAACCAGGGTAGTAGACTTTATTCACTTTAGGGTGCGCTTCTAGGAACTCTGCTACCATTTGTGCGCTTTGACAGTGGCGTTGTACACGCAAAGCTAAGGTTTTCAATCCTCGATTGATTAACCAAGCATCATGAGGACTGATTGTAGCGCCAATGTCTTTTAACACGGTTAATTTGATAAGTTCTATGTGCTGTTTTGAACCGCACACGAGCCCTGCTACCACATCCCCATGACCATTTAGGTACTTGGTTGCGCTGTGCACAATAAGATCAGCACCATAATTCACAGGCTTTTGTAAAAGTGGTGTCATAAAGGTATTGTCAACGACAAACAAGAGCTCGTGCTGTTTCGCGATCTCCCCTAACATTTTCAGATCTAATACCGTCATGTTGGGATTGATCGGCGTTTCGGCAAACAATAGTTTTGTATTTTCCTGTACCGCATCACGTAGCGCTTGCTCATCGGTTAAGTCAATAAATGACACCTCAATACCAAATTTAGGCAACATATGCGCAAATAGTGCGAAGCTACAGCCATACAATGCGCTTGATGCAATCATATGATCGCCTTGCTGTAAAAAGCTCAGCACCGATGCAGAAACGGCACCCATGCCAGTGGCGGTCGCCGCAGCATCTTCCATTCCCTCAAGTCGAGCGACTTTTTCTTCTAGCTCTCGGGTCGTAGGGTTGCCTAAGCGAGTATAGATATAACCGGGCTCTTCACCAGCGAACCGTGCGGCTCCTTGCGCTGCATCTTTAAAGTGGAATGTTGAGGTTTGATACAAAGGAGCGGTTAACGCCCCATGTGGGTCATCAAAATGATTGGGTCCGTGAATACACTGACTGTCATCTCTTAATTTTTTCATACTTGCCTGCTGATTTTATTATTGCCAATCAAATAAACATGGTAGTGAATTGATTAGCGTCGTTTTTGTGTAATAACCAATATGTAGGGCAGTTTAGAAAAATAGACAAGCATGCCAGATGGGGAGACGGCTAGTTCACTTATTGTAACTAGCCAGTTTTACTTAAAGAGGTGTATAAAATTGTTGCCGTTTAATCTTTTTTGCTACGCCTTAATAGCACATCTACGACTGAGCTAATCGCATTTTTCAAAAGACTTTGTTTGTGCTCCAAACGTGGTAATGGTCGACAAAGTTCCATCGCCTTGTAGCCCAAGCGGGCTGTAAATATCCCAGCACTTAGACCCTGTGCCGAACGGGTAGAAAGCTTGCCAAGTAATTCAGCCCCCACACTGGTCGCAGCAAGGTCGCTTACCAGTTCACTTGCGCCAACAAATACCATTTGCTTCAACAACATTTTGTACAAGGTGATACGGCTGCGATACGCTAATCGAATACCATAATGTTTGCTGATCTTTTCCACCAGCACGACTCCGCGCCAAAGCACCGCCAGCATATCCACAAGTGCAAGTGGACTTAAAGCAACTAAGAGCGCCGATGTTGTCGCATGCTCCTGAATTAGCTTTTTAGCTTCAGCATCTTGGCCTCGGAGCAAAGTTTTTTCATATAAAGTGATGACTTCTTTGTCTGTGTGGTGAGGCTGTAATGCCTCTTCAAATACGGCAACCTTTTGTTCTGAATGCGCTTTTAATAGTGGCGCAAGCCAAGCTCGCGCCTCGCCAATTTGGTCACTCTGTAATAAGCGCTGGGCATCATGTTTAATTTGCTGATGTTGTTTAAGCTTGCTAAGTGCGATGACTTCCGAAAATAAGAACTTAAATAGCGCAAGTAAACCAAGAGACAACACCGTGGTGTATAGACTAAACAGCAGAATATTTTGCTCATAGCTCTCTATCAAGGTCAGTGCTGCTTCTACAATAATAAGTACTAATAGCGCGAGCAAAAAGCACTGCTTAAACCCAAATCGCCAAGGCGATTCGTAAATACGTTCAATTTTCGGTAATTCGGGTTCAGGCACAGTATCAAGGCTTTCACTCACAACCAGCTCATTGCCGAGAACTTTGCCTTCACCACCCAAATGTTGAGACTCATTTGGGCTTTCAGCGTCGATGTTTAAGCGCCTACCCGAACCTTGGTAAGGTTTTGTCTGATCTGTCATCTTAATTTATCTCCAATTAAGAACTGCAAAGCATGATCAAGCCTGATATGCGATAAGTTTCCTTGCCTCGCAGGTAGCGGCTCAAACGCTAGAAACTCAAACCCACTTTGTGGCCAAGCCTGCGCCTTTGGAACGTGATCAGGCGGAGTTGGTGGCACATAATTAATAAACTGCTGCTCGCCGACTGGCTTGCCGTAAATACATTGCACATGTTGCGTCCCCTCTTTCACCGCTCTCGACTCAACACTTCTCACCGAAGAGAGAGACATCGTGTCCACGGTTACCCCATTGAAGCGAAGCTCATTGGCGCTGTCCACCAACATTTCATTTAACAACCTTGTCAAATTGGTCTGCTTCTCGTTCAAGACGCCATCACATTTGTTGGCGGCAAATAGCACCTTATCTATTTTTGGGTTAAATAAACGAGACAAAAAGCCACTTTTACCATGAGAAAACATGGCGAGGATCTGCTTTAACGCAACTTCTTGCTCTTTCAATGTGTCATAGCCATCACTTAAGCTACCCAAAAGATCAACTAACACGACTTGGCGGTCAAACTGGCAAAAGTAATCTTTGTAAAATGGCGCCACTACTTGCTTTTTATAGGCTTCAAAACGCTCCACAAGCTGTTGGTATTGTGAATGCTCGGTAATGTCGTTGGGGTGAACTTGCACAGGGAAAAACAACAATATTGGCGCTCCCTCAAGGTCACCTGGGATCAACGCCCGGCCAGGTTGCAAGTTAGATAAACGAGTGTCCCGCTGCAACTGCGCTAAAAGCGCATGGTAACTTTGTGCAAGCATTTTCAGCTTACTTTCATCCACTGCTTCAGTACCATCAAACTGCTCGAGGAGCTGTAAAAACGTTTGTGCAAATGGCTGATATTTAGGCTTACTTAATAATGTAAATTGCTGCTCACACCACTCGGGAAAAGTCATTTTAAGTAGCGGCAAGTCCATTAACCATTCACCCGGGTAATCATATAGTTCAAGGTATAGTGTATGAGTTTGCGCTAAGTGTTGTTTGAGTCCGCGTTCACTATGATACCTAAACGCCAATGTTAAGGTATTGATACGTTTGGTTGACGCAGGCCATGTTGGCGGCTCTTCCAACAAACAAGTTATTGCTTGCTGATAGTCAAAAGTGGGCACCGCCAGTGCCTTCTGTGGCTCAGGACGGCACGCAACAAGACGCCCTTCACTCACGACATCTAAAAACGGTAAGTTGTCGGTGCTCGTTTGGGTAGTCAGATGCTTGATAAGAGCAGTGATAAATGCGGTTTTCCCGCTGCCACTAAACCCAGTTACGGCAAGCTTTATGTGCTTATCAAAAGAGCGGTGGAGCGTTTTTTTGGCTTGTTGTTTTAATTTATCTAAGGAAGATGGGGTTCGAAAGCGTGACGTAGTCATAAATAGAAAGGTGCCCCTCAAGAAAATGCCAAGGCGGCCAATACCGCCTTATAGCTTGTCAATTTCTCTGCTAACCGTAAATTCAGGTGAAGTTACGTAGCGTTCCATATTTTGAATGCGACCATCAAGTCGTGATAATCTGTCTTTTAGGTCATAAAGTGCCTGTCTTGGCGGTTCACCTTTTTGCCACACCTTAAACTTCACTGATACCTTATCTTCATCTTTCGCATCAGGTGAACGATTTGGCATCGTTTCACGCTTATCTAAAATAAACCAGCAAGCCACATACACCACGATAAATAATGGACCACCTGATAATAGCACGGCTGTGATGAATAAAATCCGAACAAGCCATAACTCCATGTTGAAATAATCACTAAGACCTGCGCATACTCCGGCTACCTTGCCGCGACTTGGGTCACGATATAGCTCTCGCTTTAGTCTACTCATAACTTGCGTCTCCATTGTGGTGACTCTTGATCAAGTAAAGCTTCTAACGTTTCAACACGATCTGCCATTTTTTCTGCCTTGCTGGCTAATTCGATAAGCTGACGATGCTCGTGCTCACTTAACCCTTGGCTTACCTGCTTTTTGCTACGGTAGTGTAAAATCAACCAAAGTGGTGCCACGATGACCATAAAAATAATCAACGGAGCCATCAAAACTTCTGCGTCAAACATAATCTTCTCCTGCCTTCAACCTGGCTGTTATTATTGTAGTTGGTTAGCACCTACCCTGACAGTAGGTGCGATTATTTTCACTTTTCAGCCATTTTCTTTTTCAGCTGTTCAAGCTCATCGTCAATCTTTTCATTCTTTTGCAGATCAGCAATCTCATCCGCTAAAGATTTCTTACCTAAATCGTAAGATTCGATTTGTGACTCTAGGCCATCGATTTTGCTCTCATAACGCTCAAAGCGATTTAGTGCATCATCTACTTTACTGCTGTCTAGTGCCTTTTTCACCTCTAAACGAGATTCAGCTGAACGCTGGCGCAGTACAATCGCTTTTTGGCGCGCTTTTGCGTCGGCCAGTTTATCTTGTAATGTACTGACTTCTTGCTGTAGCTTTTCAATGTGCGTGTCTACATGCTCTAGCTCTTTTTCAAGGGCTGCAACATCCTCCGCAGACTTTTGCTTTTCAAGTAAAGCAGCACGTGCTAAATCTTCACGCTCTTTACTTAGTGCAAGCTCTGCTTTGGTTTGCCAATCATCTACCTGTGCTTTTAGCTGATCTAGACGGCGTGTTAACTCCTTTTTCTCAGCAAGTGTTTTTGCTGAGGTCGATCTTACTTCAACTAGTGTATCTTCCATTTCTTGGATAATTAGGCGAACCATTTTTTCTGGATCTTCGGCTTTATCCAAAATAGCATTGATATTAGAATTCACTATGTCTGCAAAACGAGAAAAAATTCCCATAGTGGTTACCTCTTTGGTTAATAGCTAAATTGCTTACTGTCTATGTATCAAATAGCTTGCCAACTTTAACAAAATTAAAAATACAATAAAATCATAAGGTTATTTTATTTTTAAAAAGCCTTTAGTTATCACTTTTTTTAAAATACACTAGTTATTAGTAAAAACCACTAAGAGTTAGGCAATATGAGCCGTTTTCGCCAACAGGATAATTTATTAGGCCAATCTGACAGCTTTTTAGCTGTGCTAGACAAGGTTTCACAGCTCGCTCCTTTAGAAAAGCCCGTGCTTATTATTGGCGAACGTGGCACAGGTAAAGAGTTAATTGCGGCACGCTTGCATTATCTCTCAGAGCGGTGGGATCAGGAATACGTCAAACTTAACTGCGCAGCCCTAAACGAAAACCTCTTAGAGAGTGAGTTATTTGGTCATGAGAGCGGCGCCTTTACTGGTGCAAGCAAGCGCCATGAAGGTCGATTTGAACGCGCTAACAGTGGCACACTGTTTTTGGATGAGTTAGCCAATACTTCTGCAATGGTGCAAGAAAAGCTCTTGCGTGTAATTGAATACGGCGAGTTCGAGCGAGTTGGCGGCAAGCAAACTGTAAAAGTAGATACTCGACTGGTATGCGCTACCAATGAAGATCTTCCCTCTCTTGCCGATGCTGGAGAGTTCAGACACGACTTATTGGACCGCCTCGCATTTGACGTCATCACCTTACCGCCATTAAGAGCGAGAAAAGAAGACATCTTATTATTGGCCGAACATTTTGCGATAAATATGGCTCGGGATTTAGGATGGGAGTTATTTAGCGGCTTTACCCGTAAAGCCATCGAGAAACTGCTTGATTACCCGTGGCCCGGTAATGTACGAGAGCTCAAAAATGTGGTGGAGCGTAGTTTATATCGTCATGGCAATGACCAAATTCCGGTTCATGATATTGTGTTTGACCCCTTTGCTAGCCCATTTAGGCCGAGTCAACGGATCAAAGCGCCAAATGCCCAGCCAACAACTTCAACCACTCATAAAGTTGAGCCTTTGCCTGCAGCGCAACCGAGTAACGAACAACAGGCAGATCCTGCCCTCGAATTCGACTTCCCTTGTGATTTAAAATCGCTTTCCAACGACTATGAAATCACAATGCTGCAAAAAGCGCTTGAATTTAGTCAATTTAATCAAAAGAAAACTGCACAAAACCTTGGTTTGACGTATCATCAACTGAGAGGTTATTTGAAAAAATACAACCTACTGGACCAAAACCAAAAACAAGAGGCATAGTGGTGCGTAAATTGTTTTTTGGTGTGCTGTGTACCGCTTTATTTGGCTGTACAGATCAGGCGCCAAATAAAGTGAATGATAAGTCACAAGGCTTAGTATATTGTGCAGAGGCAAACCCTGTGTCATTTAATCCACAAGTGACCACAACAGGGTCTACGATTGATATTATTGCCAATCAGCTTTATGACACCTTGATCAGTATTGATCCTGAAAGCGGCGAATTCTTACCAGAGTTGGCAACGTCTTGGCAGGTCAGCGAAGACGGTAAATCTTTCACTTTTACCCTGAGGGATGATGTCCAATTTCACGATACCCTCTATTTCACCCCTACAAGAAAAATGAATGCCGATGATGTGGTATTCTCATTTAACCGTTTATTTGATGTTTACAATCCGTACCACTTTGTTGGTGATGCAAATTATCCTTATTTTCAAAGTATTGGACTCGACCAACTGATCCGCCAAGTAAAAAAAGTGGATGAACATACCGTTCGCTTTGATCTGTTCAACGCGGAAAGTAGCTTTTTATCCAATATCGCCACAGACTTCGCTGTCATTCTTTCTAAAGAATATGCCGATAAGCTTATAGAGCTTGAACATAAGCAAGATTTTGATCAAAAGCCCGTCGGCACAGGTCCGTATAAGTACCGTGAATTTTTACGTGATAACCTGATCCGATATTATCGCCATGAGCATTACTGGAAACACCCGGTATACATGGAACAATTGGTCTACGATATCACCACCAATGGCACTAGCCGCATCGCGAAAATGCTAACTAAAGAATGTGATATTACGGCGCATCCCAGTGCTACCCAGCTCACCGTGCTGGAGCAACGAAAAGACATAGAAGTTGAAAAGGCCGCAAATCTGAATATAGGTTACTGGGCATTCAACACCGAAAAGCCACCATTTGATAATCCACTGGTCCGCAAAGCGCTGGCGCACAGCATAGATTTTGAAAAAATCATGCAAGCGGTATTTTACAACAATGGGATTTTAGCCCGCTCGATGCTTCCCCCTTCTTCATGGGCATTTGAAGCACAGCAAAAAATGCCAACATATGACCCTGAAAAAGCCAAAGAGTATTTGAAACAAGCGGGTCTTGAGGGCGGTTTTTCCATGACCTTATGGGCCATGCCGGTGTCGCGAATTTACAATCCTAACGCGCGGAAAATGGCAGAGCTTATTCAACGTGATTTACGTGATATTGGCGTCAATGCCAGAATCGTCGAGTACGAATGGAATACCTTTATTGAACGCGTTGGTCGCCATGAGCATGATAGCGTGTTATTAGGCTGGGCAGCAGATACACCAGATCCAGACAATTTCTTCAGCCCATTATTGAGCTGCACTGCGACATTTAGTGGCAAAAACCCTTCCAACTGGTGTAATCCGGAGTTTGACCTATTGCTCACCCAAGCGTTAGACACCAACGATATGGAAGAAAGAAAATACTATTATCAGCAAGCACAAAAAATGGTCATTGAGCAACTGCCTCTCGTTCCTATTGCTCACGGGCTAAGATTCCAAGCAACTAGCTCTGATATTAAGGGCGTCTCACTACGTCCATTTGGTGGTATTTCGCTCGCTGAGGCAAGGAGAGACTAACATGTTCGCAAAATATGCTTATCGACGACTGAGCTTGCTTTGCTTTATGTTGTTTACCCTAACGATTTTTACTTTCGCCCTCAATTATCTGTTTCCTGGCGAGTTGATCACTAACTTCAGTGGGGAAGTCAACTCAAGTTATGCCCAAACGCAGGCGCTAGTTGAAAAATACCGTATTGAAGAAAATATCTTTGTGCAATATGGCGCGTTTATGGCTCGTATGTTTGAAGGCGACTGGGGTTTATCTTTATCATCGGGCCAGCCCGTGCTTTCTCATGTGAAACATCTATTTCCAGCAACGCTTGAGCTGTGTTTATATGCTTTGACGGTTGCAGTCATTATTGGTGTACCAAGTGGAGTAATAGCCAGCGCTTATCATAAAAAGTGGCCAGATAAGCTCATTAACTCATTAAGCTTGATGGGATTTTCCATTCCAGTTTTTTGGTTAGCCCTGCTGCTCATTATGGCATTTTGTCTGGGTCTAGGGCTTTTTCCCATGTCCGGTAGAATTGGCTTACTTTATGAAATACAGCCCGTTACTCATTTTATTCTGATTGATATTTACCTTGAAGGTTTCCCCTATGGCGGTGCCGCATTTTGGGATGCACTTCATCATTTAGCGCTGCCAACCGTTGTGCTAGCTATGTACCCAACGACAGTTTTGATCCGCTTTACTCGCGACTCTATGCTCGAAGTCCTCGACCAGAACTATATTAAAACAGCTAGAGCAAAAGGCCTTAATCGCAGCCAGCTTATCATTCACCACGCGCTGAGAAATGCGCTGCTACCAGTGATAAAGCAAATTGGTCTCCAATTTAGCACGCTCATCACACTTGCGATGATCACTGAGGTGATATTCTCTTGGCCTGGGATCGGTCGATGGTTAATTGAAAGCATCTATCAACGTGATTTCCCAGCTATTCAAGGGGGACTGCTCGCGGTGTCTTTCTTCGTTATCATTGCCAACATGTTGTCTGATTTTATTCACTCGATACTCGACCCGCTCGCAAGGAATCAGGCTCATGGCAAAGTTTAATCTATTTACCGAAGAGTCTAATCGCTCACCTTTATTTAGATTATGGCGTAAATTCCGCTCAAATCACGTTGCGCTTGTGGGCTTGTGGCTGTTTGTTGCCCTGACGGTATTGGCTTTAACAGCACCGCTGATCGCGCCCTATGGTGTTAACCAGCAGCATGCTGATGCCCTGTTGCTGCCACCTTCTTGGCATGATGATGGCGATGTGCGCTTTATACTCGGTACAGATGATTTAGGGCGAGACATCTTATCGCGCTTAATGAACGGAGCAACCTTCACCTTTGGTTTATCTATCATTGCGGCCTTGGTGACCACGGCACTCGGCGTCGTACTTGGTACGCTTGCTGGCGCCAGTCGAGGCTTAAAATCCAGCTTTCTTAATCACTTATTGGATATTACGCTCGCCATTCCTTCGTTACTGCTGGCCATTATCATCATTGCTATATTAGGGCCAGGTTTGATGAATACGGTGTGGGCGATCATCTTCGCGCTATTGCCACAATACATCCACTCGATTAGAAACTTAGTGGTCACTGAGCTTAGTAAAGACTATATCATTGCCTTTAAGCTTGATGGTGCAACACGCTGGAAACTGCTCGTCCGTGGCATACTGCCTAACATTTACGAGCATATCGTGGTTATATTCACCATGGCGCTGTCGACTGCTATTTTGGATATTGCCGCACTTGGTTTCTTAAAGCTCGGTGCGCAGCCTCCATCTACCGAATGGGGTGCTATCCTCCAAGAAAACTTAAGTTTAATTTATCTCGCGCCTTGGACTGTAGGCCTCCCAGGTGTATTGCTCTTTTTGGCAGTACTGTCTACCAACTTGGTTGGTGATGGACTGCGTGAAGCGCTGAAACAACGTAAGGCAGATTAATGCAATTACTAGACATTAAGAACCTCACCATTGAACTACGTACCGAAGACGGTGTTATTCGCGCGGTTGATAAGGTCAACCTTAGCCTTAAAGAAGGCGAAGTGCATGCACTTGTCGGTGAGTCTGGCTCTGGTAAAAGTCTAATCGCCAAGGCCATTGTGGGGGTGCTCAATCAGCGCTGGACAGTAACCGCAGATCGCATGCACTGGCGTGGTGTTGACCTTATGCGTTTATCTTCAGAAAAGCGCAGAAAGCTCGTCAGCCAAGATATTGCGATGATTTACCAAGAGCCAAGTCGAAGCCTTGACCCAACCGCCACTATTTTCGACCAAGTCGCGGAGTCTATTCCCGATAGCGTCTTAAAAGGTGGCTTTTTTGGTCGTAGAAAAGCACGAAAAGAAAAGGTTCGAGCACTATTGCACAAAGCTGGGATCCGAGACGATAAAAAGATCTGCAGCAGTTACCCACATGAACTTTCTGAGGGGATGTGCCAAAAGATCATGATTGCGATGGCCATCGCCAGAAGCCCTAAATTACTTATTGCCGATGAGCCTACCACCGCACTTGAGAGTACCGCCCGCGCGCAAGTATTTCGATTGCTCAAGGCATTAAACCAGCTTAAGAACATGTCGATATTAATGATTTCGCATGAGCTGGAAGAGATCTCCGACTGGTCTCATGCAATGCATGTGCTCTACTGCGGACAGATGGTTGAAGCAGGCCCTACTCAGGCTATTTTTAAACAGCCATTGCATCCCTACACCCAGGCGCTGGTTAAGAGTTTACCTGACTTTGGTCAAGGACTCGGCCATAAAGAAGCATTTTATGCATTGAAAGGCACTATTCCTCCATTACAGCATTTACCCATAGGATGCCGCTTGGGGCCGAGATGCCCCCAAGCGCAAAAAGAATGTGTCGTCACGCCAAGGCAAAGTCGCTCGCATGGTCATAGTTACGCTTGCCACTTTCCGTTAATTAAGGTGAAGCAAAAATGCAACCCGTCTTAAAAGTACAGTCTTTAAACAAGTCCTATACTTCTCGTCAAGGGCTGTTCAGACGCCGCTCGTTGCAGGTACTCAGAGATGTGTCGTTTGCGCTTGCTCCCGGACAAACCCTCGCAATCATAGGCGAGACTGGCTCTGGTAAAAGTACGCTCGCCAAAGTACTTGCCGGTGCCGACATGGCAGACTCTGGACAAATATTACTAAACGGCCAAATTGTAGAAGACGCTGGTATTCGCAATCATGACTGCCGTACTATTCGCCTTATCTTTCAAGACCCAACTCGCTCGCTCAACCCGGGTCTCACCATTGGGGATATGCTTGATGATTGCCTGCAATACAATACTGAACTCACCGAAGAACAGCGTTATAAGAAAATTCGCATCACACTCAGCCGAGTCGGGCTACTTGGCGAACACATAGACTATTATCCTCATATGTTTAGTGGCGGACAATTACAGCGGGTTGCCTTAGCGAGAGCCCTTATTTTAGACCCTAAAGTGCTGGTACTAGATGAAGCGCTGTCATCATTAGACCCGTCCGTACGTGCACAAACCGTAAATCTGCTGCTAGAGCTACAAGCAGCAACGGGACTTGCGTATGTGCTTATCACACATCATTTGAGTTTGGTTCGCCATATGAGTGATGAAATTTTGGTATTAAATCGCGGCAAAGTTGTCGAATATGGCGAAACGGAGTGTGTGTTCAATACGCCAAAATCTAAAACCATGCAGAAGCTGCTGTCAGCT
This sequence comes from Pseudoalteromonas sp. CO342X, assembly GCF_004208915.1. NCBI lineage: Bacteria > Pseudomonadati > Pseudomonadota > Gammaproteobacteria > Alteromonadales > Pseudoalteromonadaceae > Pseudoalteromonas > Pseudoalteromonas sp. CO342X. Next base: position 102,169 of record NZ_SGPH01000013.1, on the reverse strand, counting down.
TAATTTCGCGAGGGAATGAGAAATGGATTTTAGTGCCCATCTGTTATTTTTCTTCTCACTTGTTGGAGTATTTAACGGCTTTATTCTCAGCGCCCTACTGCTAGTAAAATTTCAGGACGCAAAGGCACTGCGCTGGGTGTCGGTGCTCCTCATTTTACTTTGTATTCGAATTGGTAAATCAGTCCTTTTTTACTTTAACCCAGAGCTGGATAAAACGATCCTGCAAATAGGTTTGAGTGCCTACTTTTTGCTTGGCCCCTGCCTGCTTAATTTTGTACTTGCAAGCTACAGTAAAACCAAAAATCGTTATCTAACAATACACTTTTTGGCATTAAGCGGTTTTATTATTGGATTTGGTATATTTATGCCCTATCAGCTTCACCCTGAAATTTGGCAAACGTGGGGTTACAAAGGCACATCCTATTTTTGGCTAGGTTATTTACTGATAAGTTCTTATACTTTTTATCGTCTAGCTACGGCCAAAAGCGCCAATAACAACGCCGAGTTTCATCTATCTATGGTTGTTATCTGCGGTTGCTGGCTCATTTGGGCCGCGTATTTCTTTTCGTCATTCACTTCTTACATCACAGGAGCACTCACCTTCAGCTTTGTGCTCTATTTAAGTATCCTTTTCGCACCCAAATTACTACGAAAACCATCTGCTAATGAAAAGAAATATGCCAATACGCACATAAGCGACGAGGAGTACAATCAGCTCATAGCCAAACTGGAGTCGCTAATGTCAGAAAGTAAGCTATTTACTGAGCCGGATTTAACGCTACCCCGATTAGCCAAACGATTAGGCACGAGCCACAACAAATTATCGCAAATAGTAAATCGCCATTATCATTGTAACTTTAAACAATATCTCAATGGCTTGAGAGTTGAATATGCGAAACACTTGCTTTCGAGCACCAACATGCCGCTGGAACACCTTGCACTGGAGTGTGGTTTTAATTCTGCATCCACATTTTTTGCCGCATTTAAGAAGCTCACAGGGTACTCTCCAAATAACTTTAAGCACTTCGAAAACATACTCTCAGACTCCTAAAATATACTCTAGGTGACTGCTTTAATTAAATAAGTTTATATTTCTTCTGAATCAGAACAGGAGAAACTTATGACCCTATCAAAACTAGTACCATTGTTATTTTTACTACTTATCCAAACCAGCATCGCCATCGCTTTTGAGGATGAGACCGCTAAAATTACCGCTACATTAAACCACTACATCAGTGGCACCGCGAATAACCAGCCTGAAATGATAAGAAAAGCGTTTCATCCCGATGCGATACTTATTTTAGAAAAGTCAGACCAAGCGATGTGGCAAGTCCCGCTGAAAGAGTATTTGAGTTGGTATAAAGGCTCGAAAAAAGACACTGGCAGACGCACCAAAATTCTAAATATCAGCGTGAATGACCACCTTGCACAGGCCAAAATCCGTATTGATATATTGAAGTCAAACGTGCAGTACATCGATCACCTACTCCTAAAGAAAATAGCTGGCACATGGAAAATCATCAGTAAATCGGCGCAGCAAACCACGCTAACTTCCGAGCAAGTAACGAACTTAGGTCGCCGGGTGCTCATTGTCGCATCAAGCAAGGCCTTTCATGGCGATAGTCAGCTGCCAGCTGGTACGAGCTTCGAAGAGCTACTCAGTGCCTATGACGTATTTACTCAAGCAGGACTAATTGTTGATTTCGTCAGCACACAAGGTGGCGCGCTAAACCTGAGCTATATAAATACTTCAAACGGCGAACATAAAAAGTACCTTTACCAACCTGACTATATGTATGCGCTCAGCAACACAATGCGCCCAGCTGAAGTCGACCCTAGCCAATATGCGGCAATCTATTATGTTGGCGGCAGCAATGCCATGTACGAAGTAGCGGAAAACCCTACTCTACAACATATAGCTATGCATATATATGAACAAAACCAAGGTGTTGTTGCCGCCGTATGCCACGGCACAGCAGGTATCGTTAATTTGCGCTTAAAAAATGGCGAGTATCTCATCAAAGGAAAGCAAATCACCGGTTACCCTACCGCATTTGAAAATCCAGATAGAGCCTATTTCAAGCATTTTCCTTTTCAAATTCAGCCTAAAGTGGAAGAGCTTGGAGGGAGTTTTGTGTATGGAGAGCGGGATGCGTCTTTTATCAAAGTAGATAGCCGCATAGTGACGGGGCAGAATTATCAGTCTTCGCAGGCCGTAGCAAGGGCCGTATTAACTCTATTTTGAATATCAGGGCGGCTATAATATTGACCGCCCTATTCAATCACCGTTTTAGTTAACCTTAGGTTTGGATAAGGAATGAACTAACTTATTGTTTTTAAAGTTCAGATTAATTAGTCGTGTTACCCTTAAAATTCATACACTCACTGGTATGACAAAACTTTAAACCTTTCTCACTTGCATAAGCCAATACCTTTTCAAGATTCTCGGGAGTGATATACCACTCATTCCCAGTTTTGCCAATGACATGCGTTGCTAAGTATAGCGTCTCACCACCTTTTAAGGTATCAATCGCATTCTGGATTTTGTCCAAATCAAAGCGGTGTGAGTCCATAGATAATCCTGTTGTGATTGGTCTATCACTGCGTTCACCTCTATAAATAACAGAAGACCAAGAAGCAAACTTACGTACATGAGTAAAATATTTCTTGATTTCACGATCAGTTTCTTTCGTATAAGCTCCGAATGGGTACGCATAAGACGTTACCGTCAAGCCATCTCTTCTCATCGCGTCAAGTTGTGGTGTGATATCGTCTGCTATCCACTTCTGAACACCATTTTCTTCGGAGTAAATCTTCGCATGACGATGAATTACTCCATGATGACCGATTTCGTGACCTCGGTTTTCTATATCAGCCACTTTTGAATGATCAATAGTGGAGTAATGGCTAACATAATAGGTAAATGTTGCGTTATATTTATCAAATAGATCAAGGTGGTCATGGATAGAGTTTAATGCGCCACCATCGTCAAAAGAAATATTAATCTGTTTAGGCCAAACAGAGCTTTGATTATGATGGAAGTCCTCAACTGCCCCCTGAAGCGCAGCATACTCAAAGTGGCTCTCTGGTATCGCTAAAATCAGCTCGTCATATGCCCACTGATCCAGTTTACCATCTTCAAAAAATAAGCCCCGAAGCCCAACTTCCTTCAGTCTGTTCGGTGTGAGTAAAGATTTACTATCTAATTCAAAAAGCTCAACAACTTTGCATAATCGATGTTTGAGAGCCGTCAGCTGTAATTCATCTTGTGTCGTATTAAAATATCCCTGAATTACAGATAGATTTGCCGCAGTTACACATCCAAATTCAGCAATTTCAAAGTCTTTTAAAGCAAGAGAGGTAGCATTTTCTGCACCTTGTGCGCTCAGAATACGCTTAATTACCTCTTCTTTTGTTTCTTTTGTGGGATTATTTGAATTAGCATTATCTGAATTTGAATCGTCGGTATTGGAATTGTCTTTATCTGAGTTATCGGTATCCGAGGAGTTATCAGTATTAGTTCCATTATTGTCAGTTGAAGTGTTATCTCCTTGACCTCCCTCTACAGGTAACTCTATAACAGTCTTACTGTCACTGTTACAACCCGATACTGATAGCAATAAGGCTACAATCCATGCACTATATCTATATTTCATAAAGTTCCTATTTTATACACATCGTTCCCAAAATCGAACATACTAAATAGGGGAACAATATTTGTCAATAAAGGAACAATAAAGAATTTATTATTTGAAATTAACCAGCCAGAAATTAATAAATTAAAAACCTTTAAATAAACAAAACTTAACAAAAAAGCACCATAATAAGAGGCCAAAAACACAAAAAAGGCGCCGTGTTGGCGCCTTTCTTCTATCTAAAAACGATTATTGCTGCTCTGTGACCTGAAGTTGTGGTCTTTTTACTTCAGACTTAGCTTCAAGCGCTGCTAGTAGCTCAAGATAGTTTTTGTTTGCGTAAGAAGCGGTGATTGACTGCTTCTGCTGCGCATCAACCTTGCCATCAACTTCAGGCGTGGTAACTGACTTCAGTACCACAAATGCCGAGTCGCCGTTACCAAGCTCTACAAGTGCAGATTCTGTCTCTGCCACACCCGGCTGAGGCAATTTAAATGCTTCAGCTGCAATAGCTGGTGGTACGTCGTAGCTACGACGCTTAAGCTCAGACACGCTCTTCACTTCGATACTTTGTGCTTTGGCAATCTCAGCTAAAGTAGAACCACCTTGTAGTTGCTCAAATAGTGACTGTGCTTTCTCTGCAATTAATGTCGACGCTTTTTCATTGCTCAACTGCGTTTTGATCTGCGCGCTGACTTCCTCAAGTGGCTTAGTCGCTGCCGCTTTATGCTCAGCAACACGAACCACCACGATATGCTCTGGTGCAACTTCCAACACTTCTGAGTTTACGCGGTCTTCTAGCAGCTCTGGCGTGAAGATAGTATTGCTTATCGCTGGTGAATTCAGTGGCTCAGGAAGCGCGTTACGACTTACCAGTTCAGTTGATTTGATCTCAACACCAGCGGCTTCAGCAGCGTCTTGTAGCGAGTCAGCCATTTCAAAAGCAAGTTCAGCTACACGAGTTTGCTTTTGATAGAACGCATCAATCTTAGCTGCTTTTTCAAGCTCTGCACGAAGGTCGTCTTTTACGTCATCAAAAGATTGCGCCTGTTGGCGCTGAATGTCTGTTAGCTTGATAATGTGAAAACCAAACTCAGATTCAACTACTTCAGATACATCACCTACCGCGGCAAGCGCAAATGCTGCATCTTCAAACGCCGGATCCATCATGTCTCTTTCAATCCAATCTAGATCACCGCCAAGCTCAGCGCTCACCACGTCGTCAGATTTTTCTTCTGCAACAACGGCAAAATCAGCGCCGTTATTCAATTCAGTCAGAATTTCATCTGCTTTTTGTTTAGCGGCTTCAGCATCTTCGCTTGCATCAACAAGAATGTGTGACACGCGGCGTCTTTCAGGTTCAAGATATTGGTTTTTTTGCTCTTCGTAATACGTTTTTAACGCTTCTTCAGTCACTGGTTCTGCAGGCGCTAAATCTTCAGCTTTTAGCTCGATATAGTTAACCGCCACCAATTCTGGAGCTTGGAACTGAGTTTGATTCAAATCGTAATAGTTTTGAACTTCTTCATCTGACACTGATACTTCATCTTTCACCAACTCTTTGCTTAATACCGCATAGTCGATAGCACGAGTTTGTTGCTGTAGCGCAATAGATTGCTGCAGTTCGTTTTTCAGTACAAAATCAGTGCCAGCAACCGCTGAGATTAACTGCGCACGAGTCATCTCGTCACGAAGATATTCACGGAAGCTATCTGGCTGGAAGTTCATTTGACGGATAACTTGTAAGTAACGGTCGTTACTGAATTCTCCACCAATTTGAAAATATGGCATTTCAACAATCGCTTTTTTAACCTGCTCATCGCTCACACGAAGACCAAGCTCTTTAGCTAGTTGGGTTTGTAATTCTTGTTGTACTAATTGATCAACAACACCTTGGCGAATTTGCGCCATATAATTAGGATCGGCTGCAATCTGTGCAAAGTATTCGCCAAACTGTTGCTCTAGTCGTGCACGTTCATTTGAGTAAGCACGAGAAAACTTAGTTTGTGAAATCTTTACTCCGTTCACTTCTGCGACAGGCTGCTCTGTGGTTTGACCTAGGTAACCACCGATCCCTGCTAACGCAAAAGATAAGATGACTAAACCTAATACGATTTTAGCCGCCGGGCCTTGCGAGCCTTCTCTGATCTTTTCAAGCATTTATTGTTTCTCTTATCTAAGTCAAAGCACCTAAGCACTTTGTGTTTGCTAGATTTGGGTTAAGCATTACACCAATCAGATTAGTGATGGTATAAAAAAAGCGTATCTTAGCAGATACGCCTTTTATCTTGAAGCAGTTCGCGATGACTCTGCACCGCCTAATTCAAATTGAATTAGTTTACTGCGTCTTTAAGCGCTTTACCCGCTTTGAAAGATGGGATGTTAGCTGCTGCGATTTGAATAGTCTCACCAGTTTGTGGGTTACGACCAGAACGTGCAGCACGCTCGCGCACTGAGAAAGTACCAAAACCTACAAGTGCAACAGAGTCACCGTCTTTTAGTGCACCCGTTACAGACTCAATGAATGAATCTAGCGCACGACCAGCAGCCGCTTTAGAAATGTCAGCATCAGCTGCGATTTGATCGATTAATTGAGATTTATTCACAATATCATCCTCTTCCATAGTTATTGTCAAAAGTTACTTCTTACTGGTAACTTTTGCTATTCATTTAGAGACATCACAGCGACTCTCTAATTCTCGAAATCTTTCTCAAGCCTAGTGATTACGGGGCTTCCGAACCAGTAGGCTTGAATACAGTGCCTAACTTAACACACCTTTTGGATTTGAAAAGCCTTTTCACTCAATTTTTTGGCTTTTTTCTTAGTTTTTTTGCGATTCCACGCTAAAACTGTCTATTGGGTGCGCTAACGCCAGTGATAATACCTCATCAATCCATGACACCGCATGAATATCAAGCCCTTCAAGAACATTCTCAGGAATTTCTTTTAAGTCACGCTCGTTCTTTTTCGGTATTAAAACTCGTTTAATTCCACCACGGTGCGCTGCCAATAATTTCTCTTTCAGACCACCGATAGGCAGAACTTCACCACGCAAGGTAATTTCACCTGTCATCGCAACATCTGCACGTACTGGATTGCCAGTAAGGCTTGATACTAAGCCTGTTACCATCGCAATACCGGCACTCGGACCGTCTTTCGGTGTTGCACCTTCAGGAACGTGAACATGAATATCACGTTTCTCGTAAAAATCGTCATTTATGCGTAGTTTGTCAGCACGGTTGCGCACAACCGTCATTGCCGCCTGAATTGACTCTTGCATCACATCGCCCAGCGACCCGGTGTAAGCAAGTTTGCCTTTACCTGGTACTGCCGCACATTCGATAGTGAGTAAGTCACCCCCGACTTCTGTCCATGCAAGACCGGTAACTTGACCAACTCTATCGCCGTCTTCCGCCTTGCCGTAGTCGTGACGTTGTACACCTAAGAAGTCTTCAAGGTTTTCTTGGTTAATCACAACTTGCTTAACATTTTTATCTAGCAAGATGTTCTTAACTGCTTTTCTGCACAACTTAGATACTTCGCGCTCTAGATTACGGACACCCGCTTCACGCGTGTAGTAGCGGATAATACCAATGATCGCGCTGTCTTCTATATTGATTTCAGACTCTTTTAATCCATTGCGTTTCACTTGCTTTGGAATTAAGTGCTGCTTGGCAATATTTAGCTTTTCGTCCTCGGTGTAACCAGCAAGACGAATGACTTCCATACGGTCTAATAATGGACCTGGAATGTTAAAGCTATTAGAAGTCGCAACAAACATAACATCAGACAGATCGTAGTCCACTTCTAAATAGTGGTCTGCAAAGTTGCTATTTTGCTCTGGATCTAACACTTCTAGTAGAGCCGATGCAGGGTCGCCGCGCATATCCGATGACATCTTATCGATTTCATCCAACAAGAAAAGCGGGTTCTTTACGCCAACTTTCGACATGCTTTGGATCAATTTTCCCGGCATTGAGCCAATATAAGTTCTTCTGTGACCACGAATTTCAGCTTCGTCGCGCACGCCACCGAGCGCCATACGTACGTACTTACGGCCAGTCGAACGCGCGATAGATTGACCTAAACTGGTTTTACCAACGCCTGGAGGGCCGACTAAGCATAAGATAGGGCCTTTAAGCTTATTGGTGCGCTGCTGTACCGCTAGATATTCGATAATGCGGTCTTTCACTTTCTCAAGACCATAATGATCGGCATCGAGTATCTTTTGTGCACCAGCTAGGTCTTTTTTCACCTTTGAGCGCTTTTTCCAAGGTACATTGATCATCGTCTCAATGTACGAGCGTACAACCGTCGCTTCCGCAGACATAGGTGACATCATTTTAAGTTTATTAAGCTCTGAAAGCGCTTTTTCTTCCGCTTCTTGCGGCATATTCGCTTCGCTAATACGCTTTTTCAGGGCTTCAAATTCGTCAGGTACATCATCCAGCTCACCAAGCTCTTTCTGAATAGCTTTCATTTGCTCATTCAGATAGTACTCTCGTTGGGATTTCTCCATTTGCTTTTTAACGCGTGAGCGGATCTTTTTCTCTACTTGAAGTAGGTCAATCTCGCCTTCCATCAACGCCATCAAATACTCGAGGCGCTCGGTCACATCGTTAATTTCTAGCACCTTTTGTTTTTCAGGTACTTTAATTGGCATATGAGCAGCCATCGTATCCGCTAAGCGTGCAGCTTCATCGATACCCGATACTGAAGTTAGTACTTCTGGTGGGATCTTTTTATTTAGCTTCACATAGCCTTCGAACTGACTAATTGCGCTGCGAACTAATATGTCTTGCTCTTGCTCATCCACATCCTGAGATGGAATGTACTGAGCTTGCGCCAAGAAATATTCGTCTGTAATTAGAAACTCATCTATTTTTGCGCGTTGAGTACCTTCAACCAGCACTTTCACTGTGCCATCAGGTAGTTTGAGTAACTGTAGTACCGTTGCAATGGTACCAGTCTGATAGACATCATCAGTGCTTGGGTCATCAACTGAGGCGTCTTTTTGCGCAACTAAAAAGATTTGCTTGTCATTGTCCATCGCAGCTTCTAGGCATTTTATTGATTTTTCTCGACCTACAAACAGCGGGATCACCATATGCGGATACACCACTACATCGCGTAGCGCTAGCACAGGAATTTCTACTCGATCCGTTCTTTCAAGCGTCATTATGTTCTCTTCGCACTTCAATTAATTTTGGGAATACTGAGCTATATGGGGATAACGCAGATAAAGTTCAATAGTTTATAGTAATCCGCATCAAGTAGAGATCAATTTAACGGATAAAAAGCTTAGTTTTGACACTCAATTTACCGTGGTGGAATGTATAAAAAATTCCCCTAAAAACTTGTCTCACTATTGCCCTTTATTGTTATAGCAATCTGACTATATTGGTTTCTATCTGATGTGGACTAAGAAATAAAAAGGAGCGCTAGGCTCCTTTTTTCAATCTCATACTGAGCTATTCAGACGCCGCTTTTTCTTTACCATTATTTTCGTAAATCATAATAGGGTCTGATTCGCCTTTGATCACCGTTTCATCAATGACGACTTTACTCACTTCTTCTAATGAAGGAAGTTCATACATAGTATCAAGCAATACGCCTTCGACAATCGAGCGCAGACCACGGGCACCTGTTTTACGTTCCATTGCTTTATGAGCAATCGCTCGTAGCGCATCTTCACGGAATTCAAGGTCAACGCCTTCCATCTTAAATAGCGCCGCGTATTGCTTAGTGAGTGCATTCTTCGGCTCATTTAGGATTTCAATTAGTGCTTCTTCATCCAGTTCGGTCAAAGTTGCAACTACGGGCAAACGACCAATAAATTCAGGAATTAAGCCGTACTTAACTAAATCTTCAGGCTCTACGTCTTTAAACGTTTCGCTTAATGAGCGCTCAGAGTCTTTAGATTTAACTTCAGCACCAAAGCCAATTCCAGTATTTTTTGTACTGCGCTGTTCGATGACTTTATCTAAGCCTGCAAACGCACCACCACAAATAAACAAGATCTTAGAAGTATCTACTTGTAAAAACTCTTGTTGCGGGTGCTTTCTACCACCTTGTGGTGGAACAGATGCAACCGTACCTTCAATCAGTTTTAGTAGTGCTTGTTGTACACCTTCACCTGACACATCACGGGTAATCGATGGATTGTCAGATTTTCTTGAAATTTTGTCGATTTCATCGATATAAACAATACCACGCTGTGCTTTCTCAACGTCGTAATCACATTTTTGCAGAAGCTTTTGAATGATGTTTTCAACATCTTCACCCACATAACCGGCTTCGGTTAATGTCGTTGCATCTGCCATTGTGAATGGAACATCAAGTAAACGTGCAAGCGTTTCTGCTAGAAGGGTTTTACCACTACCCGTTGGACCAATTAGTAGAATATTACTCTTGCCAAGTTCTACATCACCCTTGCCGCCTTGGTTACGCAGGCGCTTATAGTGATTATAAACCGCAACAGACAAGACTTTTTTAGCGTGGTCTTGACCTATCACATAATCATCTAAGTGATTTCTGATCTCTTTTGGCACAGGTAATTTATCAGACGCGTCATGCTTAGGCGCAATATCTTTGATTTCTTCCCTAATGATGTCGTTACAAAGTTCAACGCACTCGTCACATATATAGACAGATGGACCGGCAATTAACTTACGAACTTCATGCTGGCTCTTACCGCAAAATGAGCAGTAGAGTAGCTTGCTATTCTTATCGCCGTCTGTTGGAGTGTCTGACATTCAGCTACCTCATTCAATTGCTGTTATCTCTAGATAACATCGTATTTCTTTTAACTATACCAAAGAAATTTGGCTTTGGCACAGTAGAAGCCGATGAATTCAACTCATCGGCTAATTCATAATCACTTAAGCTCTCGACGAGAGTGAACTGCATCAATCAGGCCATATTCTAGCGCTTGATCTGCAGTCATAAAGTTGTCTCTATCTGTGTCATGCGCAACCACATCATAAGGCTGACCGGTGTGTTCCGCCATTAAGCGATTTAATTTCTCTTTTATCGCTAAGATTTCGCGGGCATGAATTTCAAAATCAGAAGCCTGACCTTGGAAGCCACCTAAAGGTTGGTGGATCATCACACGAGAATTAGGTAAGCAATAACGTTTACCTTTAGCACCGCCAGATAGCAAAAATGCCCCCATACTCGCAGCTTGACCAACACAAACCGTACTAACGTCAGGCTTGATAAAATTCATCGTGTCGTAGATTGACATTCCAGCGGTCACAGAACCACCTGGCGAGTTGATATACAGGAATATATCTTTGTCAGGGCTTTCTGATTCCAAGAACAGCATCTGCGCCACGATTAGATTGGCCATATGGTCTTCGACTTGACCAGTTAAGAAAATAATACGGTCTTTTAACAGTCGTGAGTAAATATCATAAGAACGCTCGCCTTTAGCCGTTTGCTCCACGACCATAGGTACTAACGCATTGATTGGATCGATCATACCATCATTCATGTTTTCTTATTCCTTATTAGCACAGAATCTATTGCCTATTCGCAGCAACTTTATTGGACTTAGCGCGGTCCATAAAAACATTCTGTGATCGGTGTTTAGGCTAATACTTTTTTGAGCGAATTGAAACGAGTAGATATAACTGTAGCAGTAATACTCAACGAAACCTGACTCGTAAAATAAGTATAGCTAATAAAATAAGCCATGCCTCAAGATATAAGTACTTAATGCTTCAATATCAAGGCCTAAAAACAAAAATGGCCCGAATTCTCTATTAGAGTAACTCGAGCCATTTAAACTTCAGCTTAGCTGTAAGTCAATGATTTCTTCAAAGACTTATTGAGCAGCCTGTGGATTCATGATGTCGTCGAATGACTTTTCAACATCAGAAACAGATGCAGCAGCAAGTACTGCTTCAACTGCAAGCTCTTCCATCGCAACGTTTCGCATTTGCTGCATTAGTTGATCGTTTGCTTTGTAGTATGCCACTACTTCACTTGGATCTTCGTATGCAGAAGCAACTGTGTCGATTAGTTCAGCAACTTTATCTTCATCAACTTTGATGTCGTTCGCTTTGATCACTTCACCTAGTAGTAGGCCAGTTTTCACGCGAGTTACTGCTTGCTCGTGGAATAGCTCAGCTGGAAGCTCAGGCATGTTTTGTGCGTTGCCACCAAAACGTTGTGCAGCTTGTTGACGAAGTGCATCGATTTCTTGGTCGATTAGTGCTTTTGGCACTTCAACTTCGTTAGTTTCTAGAAGACCTTTGATAGCTTGATCTTTCACGTTCGCTTTAACCGCTTGGTTTAGCTCACGCTCCATGTTCTTCTTAACTTCTTCTTTAAGTGCGTCAACGCCGCCTTCAGCAACACCAAACTTAGTTGCGAACTCGTCAGTTAGTTCAGGAAGCTCTTGAACTTCAACTTTCTTCACAGTGATTGTGAATTGAGCCGCTTTACCTTTTAGGTTTTCAGCGTGGTATTCTTCAGGGAAAGTTACGTCAGAAACAACTTCCTCACCTGCTTTTTTACCAACGATACCGTCTTCAAAACCTGGGATCATACGACCTTGACCAAGCTCTAGAGGGAAGTCTTCAGCTTTACCGCCTTCGAACTCTTCACCGTCGATTGTACCAACGAAATCAACCGTTACACGGTCTTTTTCGCCAGCTGCAGCATCACTCTCAGTCCAAGAAGCGTGTTGCTTACGAAGCGTTTCAAGCATGTTCGCTAGGTCTTCATCCGTTACAGAAACTGCAGGCTTCTCAACCGTGATTTTGTCTAGATCTTTAAGTTCAACTTCTGGGTATACTTCAAAAGTTGCATCGAATTCTAGATCTTTACCAGCTTCTAGTGACTTAGGAGCAAAAGATGGTGCGCCTGCAGGGTTGATTTTCTCAGCAATGATTGCTTCGATATAGTTACGCTGCATCAGATCGCCAGCAACTTCTTGACGTACAGCTGCGCCGTAACGCTTAGTGATGATTGACACTGGAACCTTACCAGGGCGGAAGCCATCGATACGCTGTGTTCTTGACAGTTGTTGTAGGCGTTTTTTAACTTCAGTCTCAACGTTCTCTGCAGGAACGGTGATGGTCAGACGGCGCTCAAGGCCTTGAGTCGTCTCAACAGAAACTTGCATGATTTACCTCAATCTTCATTTTTGGGCGACAAAGCGCCTTCCTTACTAACAAGACAACCATCATGCTTTTTATGGGCCTTCGGCTAAATTGCCAAACTCTCCGTTGCATGTGACGCTTGTTGCCTGCCCTACGGGCACTACGTTAATTAATAGACGCGGCATTATAACCTATTCAACGACGGAGTCGAGCAATCAGGTTAAATAAATAGGCATATTGGTGCTAATTGATTAAAAGTTAGTAAATTTGAAATAAATGACTGAGATACTAGAGAGAAAGTGGTCGGCGATGCAGGATTTGAACCTGCGACCCCTTGGACCCAAACCAAGTGCGCTACCAAGCTGCGCTAATCGCCGAACATATATATTTTGTAGAAGTGGTCGGCGATGCAGGATTTGAACCTGCGACCCCTTGGACCCAAACCAAGTGCGCTACCAAGCTGCGCTAATCGCCGACTAATTTTGGCATGTAGATGGGGCGACTGATGGGACTTGAACCCACGACAACCGGAATCACAATCCAGGGCTCTACCAACTGAGCTACAGCCGCCACTACATGTGGATTAAAATAAGATGGCGCACCCTGAAGGATTCGAACCTTCGACCGACGCCTTAGAAGGGCGTTGCTCTATCCAGCTGAGCTAAGGGCGCAAACTCGTAAACATCTTCATGCTACTTTCTTATTTTAAAAGTGGTCGGCGATGCAGGATTTGAACCTGCGACCCCTTGGACCCAAACCAAGTGCGCTACCAAGCTGCGCTAATCGCCGACTGTGACCTTGGAGAACTAAGAACCTTTTTATCGGTGAGTCCTCGTTGGCAACGGGGTGCATAATAGTGATTTGCCCGAAGTAGGTCAAATATTTTTTTTAGTTTTTGTTTCAACTGCCTAATTTTGCCACAAATTGTTGATAAAACAGCTGACTTAAACAATTTTTGAACGCTTCTTGTAGAACAGATCATGAAAACCTTTGCTTTTACGCAATGCAAACTTGGCGGACTGGCTGTTTTTTGAGAAAATAGCGGGCAAATGTCCTCCTTTGTAATAACTAAAGGGACATATAAATAGAGCGACCCCATTTTTCATCTGTATTAAGCAATCATTTCATCAATATATGAAAGTGCTTGTATAGAAGAATTTAAAGGCTCTATCATCGTTCAAGTTTTTTAACCCTTAATATAGGTCAATCATGACGGCAAACATCATTGATGGCAAAGCTATCGCGAAACAAGTTCGTTCTACTGTTGCACAACGTGTTCAAGACAGACTAGCGCAAGGTCTAAGAGCGCCTGGCTTGGCTGTGGTATTAGTAGGCCAGGATCCTGCGAGCCAAGTTTATGTTGGTTCAAAGCGTAAAGCCTGTGAAGAAGTCGGATTTGTTTCTAAATCTTTCGACTTACCAGGTGATACAAGCGAAGAGCAATTACTTGCGCTTGTTGATGAGCTTAATGCAGATCCTGAAGTTGATGGGATCTTAGTACAATTGCCGCTACCTGAAGGCCTAGACGCAGAAAAAGTATTAGAGCGTATTGATCCTCATAAAGACGTCGACGGCTTTCACCCATATAACGTAGGTCGTCTTGCCCAAAGAATGCCAGCACTGAGACCTTGTACGCCAAAAGGGATCATCACCCTACTCGACTCTACCGGTGTGCGTTATAAAGGCATGCATGCTGTTGTGGTTGGTGCTTCAAACATCGTAGGTCGCCCTATGTCACTAGAGCTGCTACTTGCTGGTTGTACTACAACCGTTTGCCATAAATTTACGCAAGACCTCGAAACCCATGTGCGTCGTGCCGACCTACTGGTTGTGGCGGTCGGTAAGCCTGAGTTTATTCCAGGCGACTGGGTTAAAGAAGGCGCGATTGTTATTGATGTAGGCATTAATCGCTTAGAATCAGGCAAACTGGTAGGTGACGTGCAATACGATATCGCAGAACAAAACGCGAGCTTTATTACTCCAGTGCCAGGTGGTGTGGGCCCAATGACCGTCGCAAGCTTAATCGAAAATACGCTAGAAGCGTGTGAAAAATATCACAGCTAAACGCTGTTAGTTTATAGCTATAATAAAAGCCTCAGTTGAGGCTTTTATTATTTTAAGCCTCACTAACTCATTAGCGTATCCTTGTTTGCTTTGTTTTCTTCCTGAGTTACCGCTTCTCTCATCGCTTCTTGTAAGGCGGCCATCCGCTCTTCTAATTCTTCAGGTGAAATTTTTCCCTCAGCCGCAAGCTTTTCAAGTTCTGCCATTTTCTCTTTTAATTCGTCTATTTTCTCTTTATTTGCCCCTAAGCGGCTAAACATTACCGCTTCTCTCATTTTTTCGAGAAATGACTGATTACGCTCCACCACTTCATATTTATATGGATCGTCGGCTTTATTATCGAGTACAGGGGATGATTGAGCTGCGATGTTAGCAGCCGCGACATAGTCTTGCTCCTGCGCAGCGGTATTAGCTCGTTTAGTTTGGGCAAGGCTTTGCTGCTCTGAAACGGACTCAGTGGTACGAATTGCGGAGTGGGTTTGGTAAGTGATCATGATTGCTCTCCTTGATTTGTCCAAGAAAAGCAATCACTGTGCCAAAATTAGCTTACTCGCTACTGGCTAGATATGACCAGGAATTGGCTTGTGCGGCAAATTGACGTCTTGGTTTTGACCACGGTGACGTAATAAGTGATCCATGAGCGTAATAGCCAACATGGCTTCTGCGATTGGAATGGCACGAATACCAACACAAGGGTCATGGCGACCCTTCGTCACAACTTCTTGCGGTTGGTTGTGGGTATCAATACTCTGCCCCGGTACCGAGATACTTGATGTCGGTTTTAGCGCAATTGATGCGATAATATCTTGCCCTGTAGAAATACCCGCTAAAACGCCGCCTGCATGGTTAGAGGTAAAACCCTGTGGCGTTAGCTCATCTCTATGCTCAGAGCCCTTTTGCTCAACCACATCAAAGCCATCACCAATCTCTACGCCTTTTACGGCATTAATGCTCATCAAGGAGTGCGCTATCTCGGCATCTAAACGATCAAATACAGGCTCACCTAAACCAACCGGCACATTTTTCGCCACGACTTTTACCTTCGCGCCGACTGAATCACCTTCTTTTTTCAGCGTACGCATATATTCATCTAGCGCTTCTAGCTTAGATTCATCGGGAAAGAAAAATGGATTGGTTTCAACGGCTGACCAGTCATAATGCTCGGCTTTAATCGGGCCTAATTGAGAAAGACAGGCGTTGATTTCGATGCCATGGACTTGCTTGAGATATTTTTTCGCAATCGCACCTGCTGCAACTCGAATAGCAGTTTCACGTGCCGACGACCTGCCACCACCGCGATAATCTCTATGTCCGTATTTGTGCCAATAGGTATAGTCGCCGTGACCCGGACGGAACAAATCTTTGATGTTTGAGTAATCTTTTGAACGTTGGTCGGTATTTTCAATCAACAATCCAATGCTCGTACCTGTGGTCTTGCCTTCAAACACACCTGAGAGAATTTTTATCTCATCGCCTTCTCGGCGCTGTGTTGTGTAGCGGCTTTGACCTGGTTTACGTCTATCTAAATCGATTTGTAAATCAGCTTCAGTGATCTCAAGCCCTGGTGGTACACCATCCACCACGCCACCAAGCGCGGCGCCATGGCTTTCACCAAAGGTCGACACCTTAAATAATTGGCCAATGCTATTGCCTGCCATCGTTTTTCCTCATTCCTAAATAGACGATAGAGAGCATTGGCCCCCTATCAGTTTTTAAAGTATTCCAATAGTTGTTGTTTGGATACGACAAAGACTCCTAAACCACCATGCTCAAAGTCTAACCAAGTAAATGGCGCTTCAGGAAATTGCTGCTCCATATGTACCATAGAATTGCCAACTTCGACAAATAGCAAACCATCATCATTTAGATGACCGGCCGCTTCTGCCAGTAGTGCGCGGGTCACATCAAGGCCATCTTCTCCTGACGCCAAGCCAAGCTCTGGCTCATGATGGAACTCCTCTGGCAGATCTGACATATCTTCTGCATCAACATAAGGAGGGTTTGCTACGATTAAATCGTACTTTTGACCCGGCACACCACTAAATACATCAGACTGGATAGCAAAGACTCTGTCTTGCATCATATGCTGATTGATATTGTGATCAGCCACTTCTAAGGCTTCAAAAGAAATATCTACCGCGTCTACTTGTGCGCGCTCAAATGCTTTGGCCAATGCAATCGCAATACAACCAGAGCCCGTACACATATCTAAAATACGCGTTACCTTATTCGGTGCAGCTACCCAAGGGGCAAAGTGTTTCGCGATTAACTCTGCAAATGGTGAGCGTGGTACTAATACGCGCTCATCAACATAAAACGGCATACCAGCAAACCAAGCTTGATTGGTTAAGTAGGCGACGGGAATACGCAGCTCAATACGTGCTTTGATAAACTCCATCAGATGTGCTTTTTCACTTTGCGTCATGCGCGCATGCATGATTTCTTTGGGGGCATCAATTGGCATATGCAGCACCGGAAGCACCAAACTGACCGCTTCGTCCCAAGGATTATCCGTACCATGACCAAAAAATACCTCGTTACTCACAAACTGGCTCGCTGTCCAGCGTACCCAGTCCTGAATGGTATGTAAGTCTTGAAAGGCTTCAACGGCCATTTCTTCGGTAATAAGTGGTTGCGACATTTCCGTCATGATGACTCTCTAAAGATCAAACTATATGGCGCTATTGTAGCGGTTTTTAAGCTAGGTTTTTATGCTTTTTTTATTTAAAATGCCACCATGAACAGAGAATCTAACACTAATGCTGACCTAAATGACGATTTCGCGATGTTTCGTGAGTCTTTGAATGGTGTAAAACCCCTCAAACAAGATCAGGTGCAGCTCAAACAAAAGAAAAAAATTCAGAGCATTGAGCTGAAGCAACAAGTTAAGCAACAGCAATCTGAGTTTTACTTTTCTGACGAGTATATTCCTGATATTGATACGTCGGGAACCATCAATTTCGTAAAGCCCGGAGCTGATCGCTATTTAGCAAAGCAGCTAAGGCGTGGTGACTACGCACCCGAACTCATCTTAGATTTACACGGGCTAAATAAAGAAACGGTAAAACAAGAACTAGCAGCATTAATTCATGCTTGTAAGAAGCAGCATATTGCTTGTGCGTGCGTGGTGCATGGAATTGGTGAGCGTGTGCTTAAACATAAAGTACCGCAGTATCTTGTTCAGCATCCAGATATACTGGCGATGCACCAAGCACCTTTAGAATATGGCGGTAAAGGGGCAGTATTAATCTTGGTTGACCTACCTGATGACCCTAACTTTGGCCGTTAATTCGGCCCAAACATTGTTTTTTATCCTTTCTTGCTTCGCTTAATCCAGCCTTAATAAATTTAACTAAATCTTAGCCATTTCACCCATCCTACACTGGTCAAATTCACCACCTCATTAATTCTCCTGTGCAAAATAAAAATTAAAAAATATAAAAATCAATAACATAAAAATTAAATTCATTTTGGCACAACCTTTGTAATAGTTATTGCGACTAACAAATTACAAGGAAACTTATTATGACTACTTTAGCGAAAATCACCATGACAACTTTATTGTTTACAGCAAGCATGACAACAACAGCTGCAGAAATTGATGCTTCATTACTTCAAGAAGTAAAAACCAAAGTAACGCAAGCTATCACAGAGTCAATCAAAGCGAATCTAGAAGAAATAAAAATTGAGACCAAACAGTCTTTAGAGAAAGCGTTTCAAACAACCAATAACAGCGAGCAAGAAAAAAAGGAAGAGACTAATGATTAATGAACTCGAATTTCTGAGTCTGCTCGCAACTCCCGTGATCAGTTTATTTGCCGCTTACTTAAGCATTCAACTGATAAAATCACTGGGTCAGTTTATCAACTTTAACTAGCATGGCACTTGCTAAAGTAGGCAAGGTAGCCGAGTAGTCAAAGTTTTACCCTGAGAAAGCTATTGAGGTATCAGTAGCCATTAAAAAACCCGCCAATTGGCGGGTTTCTTTTTTGATATCAGCGAGATATCACAAAGTCGACACTAAATTATAGTGCGCCTTCGTTTTCAGATAGGAACTTAGCAACACCTTCAGGGCTTGCATCCATACCTGCTTTACCTTCAGTCCAACCAGCTGGACATACTTCACCGTGCTCTTCGTGGAATGCTAGTGCATCAACCATGCGAAGCATTTCGTCGATGTTACGGCCCAGTGGTAGGTCGTTAACTACTTGGTGACGTACATTACCTTCAGCATCGATTAGGAAAGAACCACGGAAAGCAACACCAGCTTCTGGGTGCTCAACGTCATATGCTTGACAGATTTCGTGCTTAACATCAGCGATTAGATCGTATTTAACTTGACCGATACCGCCTTCGTTTACTGGAGTGTTACGCCATGCGTTGTGTGAGAATTGAGAATCGATAGAAACACCGATCACTTCAACACCACGCTTTTGGAACTCTTCGTAACGCTTGTCGAACGCGATTAGCTCTGAAGGACAAACAAACGTGAAGTCTAGTGGGTAAAAGAAAACAACCGCTTTTTTACCTTTAATACGCTCGTGCAGGTTGTAGCTATCTACGATCTCACCGTTACCTAGTACTGCTGCTGCTGTAAAGTCTGGTGCCTTGCGGCCTACTAATACACCCATTTTTATCTCCAATAGTTAGGTTTATTTCCAATCTTATTTGGTATCTCGTATCGAGACCAAAATATCTTGTTCATAATATTGTGGCGTGCTTATGAAAAAACAACCCTAGCTAAATTCATAACCAAAGTCTCTTTATCATTCTCACCATTAAAAACTGCGCCTAGTGTATTTGGCAAGTGCCATAATTAACAATCGAATTTACCGATAGCACCAATCTATAAATTCGATGAGACGCAAATACCTCCGCTCACGATGCCATTCGGAGATCAAAAAAGGCTTCACAAAGAAGCCTTTTTAAGATGTCTATCACTCAGTGGACATTAGTCCATGATATTTTCTGGCATATCACCGCGGATCTGCTGCCAAATTTCACCCGATTGGTGACCATACTTACGCATCAATGAAATAGCACCATCGTGTTCTTGATTTTCTGCCAGTTTGGTTAAATCTGCATAGAACTGTCTCGCCAGTCCTCGCGTTCTTGAATCAGAAAAGTAATGGCAACCAATTTTTGAGTATAACCCTCTGAAGCCATTTAAAATCAGCACGTAAATTTTGTTTTGCCCAGCACCGGCCAGCTCATGGTGAACTTGGTAGTCATAATCGGCAAACGCTTCTGCGGTGTCTTCTAGCTCTTCATGCTTAGACAAAATATCGATAACACGCTGCGGGTTGAATTTTATCGCCGCACGCGTATAGATAGCACTAATATTGGTACGCGCTGACAGCAGCTGATCGGTCAGCTCAGGCATCTTATCTTCATCAAGACGCGCTAAGGTTTCTAATATATTAAGCCCTGATGTTTCCCAAAAGTTATTTACTCGGGTTGGCTTACCATGTTGGATAGTCAACCAGCCATCTCGAGCTAGCCTTTGTAATACTTCGCGCAGTGTTGTTCTTGTTACACCAATGAGTTCAGAAAGCTCACGCTCAGCAGGTAGAATGGATCCCGGAGGGAATTCGCCGTTCCAAATTGACTCAACAATATATTCTTCAGCAAATCCAGCTGGGCTCTTGGCTTTGAAAATTCTCATCTCACACCACTTTATTATTACATCAATGCCTTGATTGGCAGGTTGTGCTTGTTAATCCACTGATTGTACCAGATGAAGCTCAACTAACAAGCTACAAATCACCCTAGCTGAAAATAGCCATGTTTAATGCCGGTGAGATTGTGATGCGGTGTGAGACTTAGAACTCACTTAAGGCGATATAGACTTGGCCATAACGGACTCATCTTCGCTAAACACTGAGCTGTTAATGTAAACAAATTGCTCCCATCAGACCATCCAGCCTCTGCTTTCATTTTGTATAACTCAAATGCTTCTCCTAAAGTGCACACGGAACGACTGCAAAATAAACAGACAAAACAATCGAACTCTGTTTTTAAAGCCAATATCAAAGGCTGCCGGGACACAGAACCCCTATTCAAGGAATCACCAAGAAAATTCGCTCCCTACTTTTAAATCACATAGCGAACTTTATGCCTGAGTAACCTAACGTTTTAGAGCTCGTTTTGTCTGCTTTCAAGCTTATTCAGCCATGCTTGTTTAAATTCGTGGTCTGATGTCAAAGCGAGATAAAGATCCGTAGCAAAAAAACTATCATTGTAGTCGGGTAACCAGCCAGTGTTGAGCAGCTGCGTTAGCGCTTGTTGTGTTTCTGCGGTGTCATTGTTAAGTGCGAACCAGTATGGAGATAAAGCTGCATCGAGCTGATTTCCTTGATTAAGGTATTGTGCCAACAACTGTGTTACTCGCTTGAGCTTGTTTTGTTCATATGTACGTTTCAGCATCAGGGCATAAGTAAGGTATTGCCCTACATTGCCTGCCTCTGGCAATGTAAGCGCTGCGATATCAGCAAAATGCTGTTCAAAAAGTATTAGCGCGGGTTGTACTTTCTGCCGTGCAAGTAAAGCAAGAATATAAGGCATCACATAATGATTACCCTTTGAGTCTAGCTCGTATCGCTGTTTTAAGAGTACTTCGGCCTTTTCGACATCACCCTGTCGCCATGCGATCCCGGCTTCAACATAGAGTCTAAATGCTGTAGAAATTGAACCTAAATTTGCGGCTTGCTGATATTTCTCCTCAGCTTCTTCTGCTCGCCCTAAACTCAATAACACTAATATGTGGCTCAACTGCTGCGCGGGGTACAATTTACTATGACTGATGTGATTGTTTTGGTACCACAGCAAATATTCGCTTGCCCTATTCTGGTTAAGCGGATAAAAGTCTAGCGCATAGAGCGGATTGTTTTTGGTGTGCGGGGCAACAGCAACGCTACGATCAAAATATTTTCGAGCGAGCACTAACTCTCTAAAATTCAAATAGGCATAGGCTAATCCTCGGATAATAACCGCATCGTTTGGTGCTAATTGATACGCTTGTTTATGCGCAGCAATTGCATCGGGTATTTTGTGCTGGTCCCGAAGAAATCGACCATACCAATGCCATAAGCGAGCATACTCGGTTGAGAGCTCAAATCCTCGCTTAAAATAATCCTGCGCTTGCTCAATTTCATTCTCCATCACCGCAAAGCGCGCAAGAGAGGTTATCACTTCAATATTTGTATCATCTAAGATCCGTGCCTTCTCTAACAATGGTCGACACAAAGCAAGCGATTCATACTCTGATACCGCGCCATATACGCTAAGCCCCATAAAGGCATTGCATAAGCCACTGAGTGCCTCGACATTATCACTTTGTTTAGATAACACTTGCTGATAAATCGTTTTCGCTCGGGCTAACTCCTCCACCGCTGTACTTTGGGATAGGTGTGTGGCAAGAGTGATCTCATCAAAATAAGGGTTGTTTTGTGTCTTGTGCTTTTGATCAGTTTGAATATAAAAAGCGATTAGAGCGAGCAACGTAATGGTAACACCAAGCAGCCAAATTCGCTTTTTGCTCACTGGCATCACAGCCGCTTTATGCTCTCCAAGCGCAATGTTTGGATGAATGCGGTAGCCTTGAGCTGATATTCTTTCGATATATTCGTCGTATTGCGGATCTGTGTTTAAAATCTTTCTTAACTGCGCAACAGCTTGATAGACCGAATTGTCAGACACCACCTTCGGGTGCCAAACTAACTCGACGAGGTTATCAATACTTAGAGGCTCAGGTTTCGCATCGACCAGCACCAACAGTAATTTCATCACTTTTGGGGTGACGGTATATTCACGGCCAGTCGGATACTCCACAATCTGGTTCAATTTAGGCACAACAAGCCAATTTCCCAAAAGCAAATTTTTCAACCCAAGAACACCTTACATTATTGATTATTATAGTTTTAATTAAATTAAGAAAAATTTCAGAGTTAATTTATATGAAAATTAAAACACAAAGTACCTCGCTAGTTATGCTCGAAGACATCTAATACGACACTAACTGGTTTTCATTATGAAAAAACAAACATTAATATTTGCGGCCTGTTGCTCCCTGTCTTCTCATGCATTATTTGCAGCAGTGGACCTTCGTATCGACAATGCTACCATTTTAAATCCTATTGATAAGCACCAAGTCAATATCATTTCCAATCATTGGCTCGCCATCCAAGATGGCAAAATTATACAAGTCTCTGACTCAAGTCAAAAACCGGATGCAGCACAGGTCATTGATGCTCATGGTCAATACCTCATACCAGGGTTAACCGATAGCCATGTCCACCTAAAAACAATGCCGGGATTGCTTAACACCTCCCCTAGAGCTCGCCAAATGCAAACAGCATTTTTACAACGGCAAGGTGCTAATTATCTTTACTATGGCGTCACGCAAGTTATTGACCCGTCAAACACTGCAACCGGCATGACCGAATTTACAGCAAATGGCCCCGCACCCGACGCTTACTTTTGTGGCGCTATGCCAGTTTACCAAGGGTATAATGCTGAAGGTCTTAGTTACTCAAAGCTACATCAACATAAACCCTACTTTGCTGCGCAACACGGCGATCCCGCTCATGAGCTAACGCAATCTCAAGTACACGCTCACCAAGGAGCTCAGCCCTTGACGCGAATGAAATCTGACGGTGCAACTTGTGCCAAACTGTACTTTGAAGATGGCTTTGGAGAAAACAGTGCTATACCGCTTATTAATCAAGAAACTGCCAAACAGTTAGTCGAGTCCGCAAACTCAATGAAGTTACCCGTAATGGCACATGCGAATGCCATTGATATGCAACAACTTGCTGTAGATGCCAATATCAACGTTATGGCGCATGGACTTTGGAACTGGTTAGCGCCAAATACAGCCCCTAGCGAAAGCGAACTGCCAACCAATGTAAAAGCTGTGCTGGATACCAATGTAAAAGCTGTGCTGGATACCATCATCGAAAAAGACATCGCATATCAAGCCACATTAAATGTGATGAATGCTCTGGCGAAAGTGACTGACAACACTTTCACCTTCTCGTCTGAATATCGTACCGTATTACCTCCGTCTCAAATTGCTTGGTATCAAAGTGAACCTGGTCGCTGGTTTTCTCGAGAAATGGGTCAAGGCTGGGGTGAAATAAGTAATCAACAAAAGGTGGCTAAACTTGAGCAAGTTTTCTCTCAAGGGCAACGAGCACTAAATTATCTATATAAAAATGGCGCAACCTTGCTGCTTGGCTCTGATACGCCACCCGCACCAACTTATGTCTCGCAACCTGGCTTATCGACTTATCAAGAATTAACGATGATGGATCAAGCTGGAGTAGACCTCGTTAGCTTGTTATCTGCTGCAACCATCAATAATGCCAAAGCATTTGCGATAGACTACCAGTACGGCAGCATCGCTGTGGGGAAAGTGGCTAATCTATTACTTTTAAATAGTAACCCTTTGCAGTCAGTCGCGGCTTATAACGATATTGAATATGTTATCTTACACGGCTCAGCCATTGAGCGTGCTACTTTTCATATCGATGCCCTCGAGAAAAGTGAGTAAATACGTCAGAATAGAAATGCTGATAATGTCGGTCTCACCTCAATTGACTTAATCAAGTGATCTATTCTGATATTTTCGAACTTCTGCTGGTAACAAGAGTCGAAAAATCGTCGCAAAGATAGCGCACACTGCGAAGTAAAGTTGCTCTAACGCGGCCAGATAAAGCATAATAAAACAAAAAGGGTTTCTCTATAATGAAGATTTCATCTTTTCATCTCTCTAGGCAATCTTGGGGATTGCTAGCACTATCCGCTGCTATTTTTGAAGCCGTTGCACTGTATTTCCAATACGGTATGGGTTTAGAGCCCTGCATTATGTGCATCTATCAGCGTTTTGCTATGTTGGGGTTATTAGCAGCTGGTTTAATCGGTATGATTTCCCCTCGCTCTTTCGCACTGCGTAGTCTGGCATTTGTTTCGTGGGGTGTAGGCAGTATTTGGGGTTATTTTATCGCCCGTGAACATATCAGTATGCAAACTACAACAGATCCATTTGCTTTTACCTGTGACTTTGTACCAAACTTTCCTGCGTTTATGCCGCTGCATGAATGGCTACCAAGCTTTTTTGCTGCAACAGGTGACTGCGGCAATATAGATTGGTCTTTTGCAGGATTGTCTATGCCTGGATGGATGGAAATTATCTTTGCATTTTATAGTGTTGCATTTATTCTTTTCTTATTTTTCCATGTTACCAAAAGAAGTTGAGATATCACATTCATGCATTTTAGGTTAAGCCAAATTGAGCAACTGAGAGCGTTTAAATTACGTGACAAGCAGATGATTTTGCGTCTTGCACTTAGCCACCTTGATGCAAAAACAAAGGTCGTGTTAAGAATAGCCAAGTTGCTACTGCTCACACCGTTTTTTGCCTCATTGGTCGTATTTGAAGGCTGGCTGTTATTACCTGTCTTATTGGTAGCAGGATTAATTTATCCGCTACTGACCACACCACTGGAAATACAGTTTGGCAAACCCAAGTTAGCTCAGGCAATCGCTGAGTTTAACGCCTCGAATAAGCCCTGATCTTCAATCTACCTGTGTGCGAGCAACTAAGCTCGCACACAATAACTACGACTAGACTCTAATTTTCCCCTCCAGTTTTGCCAATATTCCTTTCCCAATTCCTTTTACTTCCAGCAACTCCGTTGTTGTTTTAAAGCGCCCCATTTTCTTACGGTACTCTACGATGGCTTCAGCTTTACGAATACCAATCCCTGGTAAACTTGAAAGCGCCGAAGCGTCAGCGGAATTAATATCGAGTACAGCACTTTGCTGCTGCGTTTGAGAGACTGACTTTGCTTGCTCCGCAGGTTTTGCGAGCACGCTTGAACAGCTTAAACCTAACGCCAATAAAATAGAAAGTATGGTGGGTTTATTGAACATATATACACTCCTTGTGCGTAAAAAGTATCCAAAGCTTACTGCATTCACCTCGGTGAGTGATTGCAGAAGCTTTTTAAATAAAGATTGGAACATTGACTTTGTCAAAAAACATTCATTCTTTCAAAAATCCAAATAAACATTAAACTTTTGTTTTTAATGAATTTAATTAATTCTGCTTCACTCAACAGCACTTGAAAAATTTTCAAAATAACTTGCTTAATCCCTCGATTCGATTTACTGTATAAAAAAACAGTGACTAGGGGAATAACCATGGCCGTTATCATCAAATATGTTGTTGAAAGAAATGGAGTCGAGCGTATGACTTTCACGTCTAAAAAAGAAGCTGATGCTTATGATAAGATGCTAGATGTAGCTGAAGCATTGGAAGACATGCTAACGAAAGTTGACGTGCCGCTGAGTGAACAACAAGTTGAATCCCTAGCGCTTGAAATTGCAAAACAAAAAGATGACTTTGTGTCTGTGTTAAAAGGTGGCAAAGTAGCACCAAAGGCCAATGCCAAAAACAAATCTGAAAACGAAAAAGCGTCAGATCCAGATAAAGTGACCAAAATTAAGCAGGCCTAAATGATAATAACCACTTACTTCAGTGGGTGGTTTAGGCTGAAAATAAAAAACCGCAACTTTTGCGGTTTTTTATTTTGTGCTGTGTAGCGTGGTATTATTTAATCACGCTTGCCACTGCGTCAGCAAAGTAGTCAATATTGTCTTTGCTTACGCCAGCTACGTTAACGCGGCTAGAGCCTACCATATAGATAGCATATTCAGTGCGTAGTCTGTCAATTTGCTCTTTATTAATACCTAAGAAAGAGAACATACCGTGCTGACGGTCGATGAACGAGAAGTCTTGCTCAACACCTTTTGCAGCTAGGCTTTCTTTGATCAACGTACGTAGACCATTGATACGACCGCGCATTTCGTCAAGTTCGTCATACCACATTTGCGTAAGTTCAGTACTGCTTAGAATGGTATTTACAATATCAGCACCGTGTGCTGGTGGCATTGAATAGATACTACGAACAACGCTAAGTAATACTGAGTTTGAAACATCAGCAGTTGCACTGTCTTTTGCAATGATTGAACACGCACCGATACGCTCGCGGTATAAACCAAAGTTTTTAGAGCAAGATGAACAGATGATCATTTCATCAACTGTATCCGCAACCGTTCTAAGGCCTTGTGCATCTTCTTCAAGGCTGGTACCAAAACCTTGGTATGCAATATCAATTAATGGCGTAAAGCCTTGCTCTTTCGCAAGTTCAGCAACCACTTTCCATTGCGCTTGATCTAAGTCCATACCACTTGGGTTATGACAACATGCATGAAGTAGTACTACATCACCTTTAGGTACTTGCTTCAGCGCATTGATCATCTCATCAAACAACAACCCTTTGTTTTCGTAGTCGTAGTAAGGATACTCTTTAACTGTTAGACCAGCTGCTTCAAATAGGCTGATGTGGTTTGCCCAAGTTGGAGTCGTAACCCAAACAGTTGCATTGGTGTTGCAACGTTTAATAAATTCTGCTGCAACACGTAATGCGCCAGTACCACCAGGTGCTTGCGCCGTACGTACGCGATTTGCCAATAATGTACTATGCTCTCCAAGTAACAGTGTTTCCATCTTTTGACAGAAGTCTAAGTTACCAGCCAAACCAATATAAGATTTTGTCGTTTCGTTTTCTAAACGAAACGCTTCCGCTTTTTTAACCGCTCTAAGTACCGGCGTGTTTCCCTGCTCGTCCTTATAAACACCTACACCAAGGTCAATTTTGTTTGGGTTAGTGTCCTGTTTATAAGCGGCCATCAGGCCTAAAATAGGATCTGTTGGAAGTGGTTTTAGCTCTGAGAACATGGCTTATCTCTTTTATTTTAATTAATGCAAACTCGAGCGGCTGACGCCCGATTCCAGTAGACTTGATGGTAACATAGAGACTTGCATCTCAGTTACCATATTTATCTAGAATTTTATTCATTTTTGTAAACTTGGCAGCACCACAAAGGCGTCAAGTTTACAGCCGGACTATTCCGATAATTATTCGGGTAAATAGTCAGGAATTCTCGTACATGCAGCTGCAAGCAATGCTAAAATTTCTTCGTTGAAAAATGACTCAGAAAATGCTTCTGCATCAATAATTCCAATACAATTTTGAGCATCATCGAATAATGGCATACAGGTTTCTGCTTTCACCTTTGGATCGCAAGTGTAGTACTCTCCTCCACTGGCGACATATTGAGGGATGTCATTAATCACTCGAGCTTTAGCACTCAATACCGTTTGGATATTATTTGAAGTAGCAGCAAAAGCCTCCGTTATTGGGAATAGCGGTCTACTCGGCGCGCCAGAGTACGCTAATTTGAGAAGTTGTTTCCCTTCATTTGTCGCTCTTGCTTGGTATATGCCAAACCAATCAACAGCTGTAAATTCAACTACCGCTGACACTATCGTTTGCAGCTTGGCAAGCGATTGCTCATTCACTGTGTTCTTTTCAACGTAGTCACTCAATAAAAAAGGTGCTTCCTGAAGGTGACCAAACAAGCTACAAGCGCCTCCTTCCCCAAGCTCAGGGATCTGATATGACCACACAGCAGGGCTTGAATTTTTCTCAATATAAGCATCTAGTTTTTCTAATTGCAGCAAAAGCAACTCGCGGGAGATAGATAATCCGCTCAATGAAATATAATCTGACATTTTAGCCATCTAAACATCTAAAGTTAATGCAACTTTACCATGCTCTCTAAACCTTGCCAACACTAAAAAACAGGTACATAAAGCAATACCAGTAGACACTGAATCTAAAGCTGAGGTGACATACACTTGAGTGGAATTTAGACCGATTTAGAGGTGAGTGAATAAATCATTTCTACTTCATTTCCAGCACTGTTGTAGCTAACGCTTTGGGCAATCTCGTTAAGTAAGCTAACACCTCTTCCGTGGCTATGCTCTTGCTGCGCTTTATTGCGTTCGCTTGATTCAAAACCATTACCTGAATCACAAATGTTGAAGTATAACTTTAGCTCTTCAGGGCTGTAGCGCACAGAAATAATAATGAGCGCTTCTTTTAGCTCCTTCAAAACACTCTCTCGCAGACTATAGAACTCAAAAAAGCCATCTTCTTTGTTTTTAATCTCAGAATCTAACCCCAGCACACCGTGATCTAAAGAATTATTGTAGGCCTCTGAGAGTAGTAAGAAGATGTTAGAGCGATGTGCCGAAATACCGTCAACTTCACTAAGCAAATCCACCAGCTCAAGTACCGGATCTGTCGTTTTCATCTGCTTGGCATCTAAAGATAGCGAAATATTAAACGGCAAACTTGAATAATGGTTAGGCGCAGAAACAATTGACTCGCTGGCAACGCAATTAATAATCGCGATGCTTAAGTCATCTTGTTGCTCCGTATTGCCAGAAAACTCGCGAACTTCAGAGATAATTTGATCCGTGGAAATATGCTGCCGGCTCGCCAGCAAGCGCTTTAACCGTCGTTCGCCATACATTTCCCCCCGCTCAGACTCAGACTCAATGATACCGTCTGTCGCCATTACGAGGCGTTGGTCGGGGCTAACTTCAAAATGCAGCAGGTTACGTTCAAACTCATCGACTTCTAGAATGCCGAGTGCCATATGTTGGCTCTCAATGGTTTTAATAAGGCTACCATTTTGGTCAATCAGATATAAATCTGGCAAACCACCAAGCCAAGCAGAAACACTTTTCCCTGAGCTGCTCAATTCAATGATAGCTGCTGCGCAAAACATGTGGCCGGGTAATAACTCATTAAGGGCGGTATTGAGCTCAACGGCTATATCACCAACCGCCATCCCCTTTTGCACCATAGTGTAGAAAATGCGCGATGCGGGAAGCGCGCCGACCGCAGCTGCTAAACCATGACCAGTAAAATCACCCAGTAAACAATAAAAGCCACCCATTGGGCTCTTGGCCATTAAAAACATATCGCCATTAAACATTGACGCGGGTGACAAGTGGTATTCACAAATCTCAGGATATTCAGATTGTTGTGCAAGCGCATTACTAAAAATGTGCTCAACAATCTCGTGCTCTCGCTCTATCTGGTTATAGTGATATTCCAGTTGCCGACGCTGTTCGTTGCTTTGTTGACTGAGCCTACGTGTCCTCGCATGCGCTTTGATTTTGGCTGATAAAATGACTTTATCAAACGGCTTATGAATAAAGTCATCACCTCCAACAGCGAGACATTTTTCAAAGCTACTTTGATCTTCAAGTGCGGTGATAAAGATGATGGGGAGATATACCTCACCCGCATATTGCTTTATTTTGGGGGCAGCCTCAAAGCCATCCATTACGGGCATGACAACGTCTAGCAGCACGATGTCGATGTCCTGACTTTCGAGAATTTTTAATGCATCACGACCATTGTGCGCACAAAAAACGGTATAAAATTGTTGCTCAAGCATTGCCTTAAGCAGCTTACAGTTTAATACCTGATCGTCGACTACCAAGATATTCATGAGGGGCTAATCTATCGGCGATCAGTCAATATCAAACTTCTTATCAAAACGAGAGATCTGGAGGATTTTCTTAAGTTGTGGACGACAATTACTAATTTGAATGCTGGAAACTGAGCTTCCTAGTGTTTTTTTCATATTTAACAGCATACCCAAAGCGGAGCTGTCCATATAGTCGGTTTCACGCAGGTCAACAACAACCTTTTCGGTTTGATCATTCACCTCCGCATACGCCTGACGAAACGATTGCACCAAATTAAAGTCGAACTTGCCCCTAATTTGAATGGTTAATGTCTTACCGTCAGCAGAAGCGTTTTTACTCAAGCTCATCATTAAGCTCCTAAATTATTTTGATTTGTTTCCCCTCACCAATTTAAATATAACGCTTAAAAACCATTTAGCAAAAAATAAAAAACATCTAATCTGCTTTTTGCTATGATCTCTGCAAAGAACCCGCAAGAGGACCAGAATCAATGTCAGAATCAAGACTTGTGTACTCCACAGATGTAGGCCGTATTGACACCAAAGAGCCAAAGCAAGAAGTTCAAGGGAAAGTTTTTAAAGACGGCGCCGTTCGTATTGAAAGACAAACTAAAGGGCGCAAAGGCAAAGGCGTTATGCTTGTCGTTGGCATCGATAATGAACAGCATGATCTAAAGAAATTGGCAAAAACGCTTAAATCAAAAATGGGTCAAGGTGGTGCAGTTAAAGAAGGCGTTATTGAAATTCAAGGCGATGACAGAGAAAAGCTTAAGCAATTATTAGAAGGCCAAGGCTTCAAAGTGAAAATCGCAGGCGGTTAGGCACTTATTATTTTCAGCCCCATGCTTTGGGGCTGAGCCGCTATACCGCAGGGGCAAACCGCAAAATCTCTGCTTCACTCAACGGCGGGCTGTAGTAATAACCTTGTACAATATAGCAGTTATTTTTCGCCAAGAACGTCATCTGAGCCTCAGTTTCCACCCCTTCAGCAATAACCTGCAAATTTAATTTTTGCGCCATCGCAATGATAGCTGCGGTGATTTCCATATCATTCGGATCTTCAGGGATATCCTTCACAAAGGAGCGGTCGATTTTAAGTATATCAACTGGGAAACGCTTAATATAACTTAAAGACGAATAGCCTGTACCAAAGTCATCAATAGACAGTGAAACGCCAAGGGCTTTGATATCTCTAAGTTGTATGATTGCCGCTTCCACGTCTCCCATCAACATACTCTCGGTAAGTTCAAGGTGTAGTAGAGTCGGCTCCATTTCAGTTCTGTCAATAATATCTGACAGCGTACTGATCAATTGTGCGTCTTTAAACTGTCTCGCAGAAAGGTTGATGGATACGTTGGCAATCTTGCCCGCGGCTTTTAAACGACGAGAAAAATGGCATGCTTCTTCTAGCACCCATGCACCAAGCTCTACGATTAGGCCTGTCGCTTCAGCAATTGGAATAAACTTACTTGGCGGAATAGTTCCTTCGCTTGGGTGGAACCAGCGAATAAGTGCTTCATAGCCTACAACCTCTCCACTTTCACTGTTCACTTGTGGTTGATAATGCAAGGTAAATTGTTGCGCTTTAATTGCTATACGCAGCTCGTTTTCTATATATAGGCGCTCGTTAGCGGCTTCGTCTAAATCTTGGCTATAGAAATGGTAAGTGTTCCGCCCTTTTGCTTTGGCCTGATACATTGCCAAATCTGCATGTTTAAGCAGCTGCTCTTCTTCTTTACTGTCAAACGGAGCCATCGTAATGCCAATACTTGCACTGACGATCACTTCGTTATTCCCCAGTTTTATAGGTTCTGCCAGTGTCTTTTGAATGATATTGGCAACTTCCATGGCATTTTCTCGCTCATTGATGCCACTCAGTAACACCGCAAACTCATCCCCACCCAATCTGGCAATGGTATCTTCTGCACGGAGCCGTTTTTTCAATCTTGTCGCGACTTCAAGCAATAAGCGGTCACCCGCGTCATGTCCCAAAGTATCATTGATGCGTTTAAACTCATCTAAGTCAAAGTAAAATAGAGCAAAGGCATAATGACCACGTTCGGCAAGTGCCATGGATTTACGTAACTGCATCCTGAAAAACGTTCGATTGGCGAGGCCAGTTAAGGTATCAAAGTAAGCCAATTCTTCCATTTTACGCTGGCTTTCTTTTACAAACGAAATATCTTGGGCTGAGGCGACATAACTTGAAATTGCGCCGCCTTCTTCACGGATCGGTGACACACTCAAACTGACCCAAATAGGTGCCTCTCTGTTACCCGCCAACATGGTATCTCCGCGCCAATGATTGCGGCTGCGCAAGTCAATATCGATATCATCAATGAGAATTGCCATGTCTTTTGAAATAATACTCAAAAGCGGAGAGCCAATAAAATGCTGTTCATCATAGCCCGTCATTTCCTGCATTTTTGGATTGACGTACTCAATTTGAAAATGCTCATTGGTCAATACAACGCCAGTACCAGAGAAAGCCACAGCTTTTGACAAACGGTTTGCCGCCTTTTCTGCGATTTCCTTTTCTGTAATACGTTGATTTAGGCCATTTACAAGTTGTTTTATCTCAACACTCATGTCATTAAATGACGCGTTCAATTGACCTATTTCGTCATCTGTATGCGGCAAGGTTGGCGTATCCCACTGCCCTCGACCAAATCCCTTCACTGCTTTAACGAGCGCATTGATACGTTTGAGTACTAATTGATATAGAACCTGATGCAGTAATATCGCAACAAAAATGGCATACAAAATAAACAAACCAAAGAACTTAACTTTAAGCTCTTCAATGGCCGAGATAGCCGACGCCCGCTTTTTATAGATCCCAATGTACCAATCTAAATTGGCAATATGGGTCACGTGCATAATATGCCAGTTGTCTTTATATCTAAATTCATCTTGGATATTTGGCAGCTTAGTAATAAGTGCAGTTTGTACTATTTTACTCAAATCTTCCGGTAGCTTGTTGTGGTCCAATAGCTGCCCAGTCGCAGCGGTGGTTTTAAACAGGCCGGGAGCTGCCAATAATCGACCCTGTTTATCAAAAACGATGAAACCTTGCTGATGGTCAGATTTAGGTAGTTTTTCGAGTAAGGTGGTCAACTCTATATCGCTACCCGTTAACCCAAGGTATTTGTCATGTAAGTATAAAGGCACCAAAATACTGACCACCCATTTGTTCCAAACCCTATCAAAATACACGCCCGACCATACCGCTTCCCTCGTTGGGTTTTGTTCAGCATGTAAAACAGGCAAGTTATGAAGCTGATTATTTACCAGCCTAGGGTCTTTCGCTAATAGGGCATTAGGAGGCGCAACACGGACAAATCCGTCTTTTGTAGAGAGGTAAAAATTAAAGAAATCCTGTAACAGTGGGGGCGCAAGAATATTCCAAAGCAATTCAGATTCAGAAAATAACTTTTGCACTGACTGCAATTTTAAATCGCCAGTATACATAGCTGCAGAAAGGCCATTTTTGGCTGTACTCGCTAAGTTTTCGCCACGCTTGTCGACACTCGCTTGTGCGCCAGATAAATCTTGAACACCGTAAAGTAAGTGTTTGGAAACCACTGAATTGGCTTGTTCGGCCAAGTTGGCTTTAAGATCGAGGTAATTTGAGAACTGATTGTTCACCTGCGCACTAAAACGCTTAAGCTCATCATACTCTTCATAGATCAACTGCTTTTCTTCAGATTTTAGCATCAATGCTGCAGCAAAAACGCCCGCGATCAAACACACGGCCGAAATCAACATCGACAGCTTTACACTTAAAGAGCTTGCACCATATCTTGATGGGGGACGACGATTGCCCACAAGTTAACCTATTCTTTTATTTACAGTGGTGGTGTTGCCTGAATATACCAGAATATTTTTCGACTCGCCAATAAGTTACGTTTGATTAACGTACTTAACTCACTGAGATTGGGCACTTATCTACTAAATAACTTAGGTTTTTGCCAATACGTCCAAAGTAGTACTTGTTTTCTCGTTTAGTTCTATGCTAATAATGTATTCAGTTTCAAAGTAAGGTTTGAATAAATGAATTTCATCACACGCAACAGCAACACATATTTCTTTTTTAGCTTCTTTAGGTGAAGAGGCTTGACTGTTCGCGAGTGAAAAAGAATAGCTAAGCCTCCCAACTTCGGGAGGCTTTTTTTTTGGCTAAATGGGAGTGAGGACCTATGACACAAAATACATTAGATGCCCTTAGGCATGATATCAATGAGATAGATTCGGAATTACTGATTTTACTGGCAAAGCGACGTCGCATTAGTCATGGCGTGCTGGAATATAAGATTGCCAACAACAAACCTATCCGTGATGAAGCACGTGAGCAGGCACTGCTGGAGAAACTGATCCGATATGGTAAATCTCTGGGTCTTGATGCCTTTTATATAAACAGCGTTTTCCAAACTATCTTAGAAGACTCTGTATTAAACCAGCAAGCCATGCTGCAAAAGAACTTAAACCCCGATGCAGTAGGTGATACACACCGCGTTGCCTACTTGGGTGGACAAGGCTCTTATAGCCAGCTTGCTTGTCATAAATACTTCAGCCGTCGTCCCGGTAAGCTTGTGGAAATGGGTTGCCAAAGCTTTGAGCAAATCACCGAGCAGGTAGAAAAAGGCCAGGCTGACTTTGGTATTTTACCTATTGAAAATACCAGTTCAGGCAGTATCAACGAGGTCTTCGATTTATTGCAACATGCGCAAGTATCTATTGTGGGCGAAGTAACGCATACCGTAGAGCACTGCCTCCTAGCTTTGCCAGACACAGAATTACAAGCGATCGACAAAATTTATGCGCACCCCCAACCTTTTGCCCAGTGCAGCCGTTTTATTCAAGGTCTTGGGGATATTCAGCATGAAACTTGCGACTCGACCTCTAGTGCATTAAAAGAAGCTGCAGAGCACCCAAACAGTGCCGCGATTGGCTCTGCACAAGCTGGTAAAAATATGGGTCTAGAAGTGGTGAAATCTGGCCTTGCGAATCAGACCGAAAACCATAGCCGCTTTATTGTAGTAGCAAGAAAAGCACTTCAAGTATCTACTCAAATCCCAACCAAAACCAGCTTAATTATGGCCACCAAACAGCAAGTAGGCTCACTTGCTGACGCGCTGATGGTATTTAAACAGCACAATATCAATATGGTTAAGTTAGAGTCACGCCCAGTACCTGATAACCCTTGGGAAGAAGTCTTTTATGTAGATTTGCTTGCCAATATTGCAGACTCACAAGTCCAAGTAGCACTTGAAGAATTAAAAGATCATACCCAGTTTGTACGCTTACTGGGCTGCTACCAAAGCGAGTCTTTGCAAGCCGTAGATGTGTTGTAATCAATCATACTAAGTCACTCCCATAGAGACAAATAAAAAGCCAGAGCGCAAATCGCATTCTGGCTTTTTTGGTTGAGATTTATTTAACCTTAGGCTATTCGTCGCTAAGACCAAGGAGCTCGATTTCTGAGACTTGTACTAGGCCATCGTTATTCGCATTTTTGCTAATATTTAGACGATAGCTGCTATAGGCAAAAGCATTAGAGAAAGTAAACGCTCTTCGTTGTAAGCGCTCACCCCAGCTCTCACCCACCCAAACCGCGACTTCTGTCCACGTCTCACCGCCATCATTAGAACCCAGTAACTGGAAATTTTCGGGATCACGCTCTGGAGCATCATTCGCACTTGTGATTGCCAAACCACTCACAATCTGTGGCGCAGTAAAATCAGCTTGGATCCAAGATGGTGATTCCTCTGTTGGCGGGCCTTGCCACTCATTGTGATCTAACCATTTTGTCTCGATATCATTATCAAACGCCTTTTGTTCACTTTCCGCATCTCCAATACGATTACGCGCGGTAAAGCTTGTTCCAGCCAAGTCAGACAAATCTTCAAGTGCATACTGAGGTCCGGCGAGTTCAATTTCAGCTATTTGCACTAATCCATCATTATTCGCATTTTTACTGATAGACAAGCGATAATGTGTGTAAGCCAAGCCATTAGCAAACACAAAGGCACGACGTTCAAAACGTGATTCAAACGACTCCCCTACCCAAGTATTTAATACTTGCCACACTTCCCCATCGTGAGATGCTAAAAGTTGGAAGTTTTCAGGGTCACGCTCTGGCGCATCATTGGCGCTAGTAATGTACAAAGTATTTACCGCTTGCGCTTGCGGCAAGCTAACTTGAACCCAAGCTGGATTTTCAACAGTGGGAGGCCCCTGCCAATCGTTATGATCGAGCCATTTAGTCTCAACATTTTTATCAAATGCTTGCGCTGCTCCCTCTGAATCACTAATGCTAAAACGCGCCGAGTAACTCGCACCTTGTACTTGTGCATGATCTAATCCAGAGATTTCTGGACCGATTAATTCAATCTCAGCAAGCTGCATCAGGCCATCATTATTTTTGTTCTTGGTTATCTCAAAACGATAGCTTTGGTATGGCAATTGATTCGCTACCGCAAAGCTTTGGCGCTCCCCTCGCGCTTCAAAAGACTCACCAACCCAATTACTCAACCGCTGCCATGTAACCCCGTTATCGTTAGAGCCAAACAAAGCAAAGTTCTCAGGATCTCGCTCTGGTGCATCATTGGCGCTCGTTATCGCAAGCTGATTAACTGCCACCGCCTCATTAAAAT
Organism: Pseudoalteromonas sp. CO342X; assembly: GCF_004208915.1. NCBI lineage: Bacteria > Pseudomonadati > Pseudomonadota > Gammaproteobacteria > Alteromonadales > Pseudoalteromonadaceae > Pseudoalteromonas > Pseudoalteromonas sp. CO342X. The sequence goes on along the minus strand of NZ_SGPH01000013.1, from coordinate 65,289 downwards.
CTACTTGGATCCATGAAGGTGCTTCGACAGTTGGCGGGCCTTGCCAATCATTATGATCTAGCCACTTAGTGGTTGGGTCGTTATCAAATGCCTTATCTTGGTTTTCCCCCTCACCGATACTGTTGCTTGCCGTGACCGCAAACGTCTCAGTATCAGTATGGTCAACGCTCGGATAAACCGGCCCAACAAATTGAATTTCTCCAATTTGCAGTAAGCCATCGTTATTTTTGTTCTTTGTCACTGCAATTCGGTAGCTTGTATACTTTTGTGCATTACCAAATACAAAGCCTTGACGTTCAAAGCGCGCTTCAAACGACGCCCCAACCACATTACCCAAATTAACCCAACTCGCACCCTCATCGTTAGAAGCTAATAAAGAGAAGTTTTCAGGATCTCGCTCTGGGGCATCATTAGCACTGGTAATGTAAACACCGCTAATTGCTTGTTGAGTGGGAAAATCCACCTGGATCCAAGATGGAGCTTCCTCAGTGGGTGGCCCCTGCCAGTCATTGTGGTCAAGCCATTTAGTTTGTGGATCGCCATCAAATGCTTTGTCTGCACTCTCAGCATCACCAATAGCATTTCTTGCTGTGATAGTGGCACCTGATGTCACGACTTGCTGCATCGGTCCCGTGGAGACCGGTTCATCAAATAATGGTAACGCTAAGTCCATAATACTATCGGCACTGAGGCCTAGCTGCGCAGTTAATGGGTGAGCTTGAAGCGCGTTGTAAATTGGCAATCGAAGCGCTTCAAGTGCAACTTCATCACCGCCAAGTGCGGCGCTAAGATTGCTAGCAGAGTCGCTTAAGACGCCTTGCAAAGAGCCTTGCTCGTCAAACTGTGCAAATGCAGCATTGAATAGAGAAAGCTTTTGAACACTTTCGGAAACATACGTCATCTCGCAATTTTGCTCACCAGAGTCAGAGGTTGTGCAAGTTTCCCCTAATTCAAAATTCGTTAATTGATCAGCGCTAACCACAGGTAACTCAAAAACATTGGTGTTCCCGGTTTGCCAGCCAAGGGCCCGAAGTAATAACGCAGACATCTCTACTTTTGCCAATGCCATTAATTCGGGAGTAGAGACATTACGCCCCTCAGCAATTTGCTGCTCCACCAGCATGGTTGCTAGTGTCGTCAAGGCGTTGATTTGTAAGGTCGCATCAGCACTGCCATCGGCATTTGAACCAAACGGTACGGCGACATGACTTAAGGTAGCCAAAGTCACACCAGCAATATACTCGCCACTTACCTGCTCCCCAATTTCTACAGAACCACAGCGACTGGCGTCGCAGCGCATCTGCGAGCCTTCGCTCGTTGTGGCGGTCACTTTAATGGTGGAATTAATGCCAAACCCGGCTTTACCCGTCAGTTCTATAAACAACTCCCCCGATTGACTGGTTGCCGAGTTCTCATCCATCATCATGCTAGAGCCATTGAGCGCCGTCACCGAAATGCGGGCTTGGCTCAACGCGCCTTTTATCACTGAACCTGATACTTCTGCCGTCGTCACAGCAGGGGTTACTGGCACTTCTTCAACTTTTGGGTCATCGCTCCCGCCGCCACATGCAGCCAATAAACTGCTAACGGCAATGAGCGGGATCGCATTTCTTATTTTATTTAACGTTTTCATATTTATCCCTTCTTACATATCAACCAACTCGTGTGACTAGGTTGATATAAACGCACCACAAGCAGGTGATAAGCCGTGATATTGTTTCTCGTTGTACTGACACGACTTCACCCTGTTTGCATTACTTTATGGTTATCGCCAAAGTTAAAATCGATAGGTGATCCCGGCATAGTAGCGCTGCCCGGTGTAGCTGCTGCTGCGCAATCTCGCTTTAGAATCTTCACCATAAAAGGTTCTCGGTTCTTCTTTGGTTAAGTTGATCACAGACGCGGTTAGGATCAGGTTTTCCATCAAGTTATAAGAAGCGTTCACATCAACTTGTTGGTATGGTTCCTGATATACAGTGAGCCCGTCAGCAAGCCCCAAAGCGGTTTCTCCTCGGCGGTTATATGATGCTCTGACACTAAAGGTGTCATTCTCGTAATAGGCGGAGAAGTTAAATTGATTATCGGCACTGCCAACAAGCGCAGACTCACCGACCTTTTCACCGTCTACGCTAATGTCTGCCTGATTGGTATCGTTTAGGGTGTAGTTAACGTTGAGACCAAAGCCATTGTCGAATGCATGTTGTGCAAACAGCTCTACTCCCCGAGACGTTGCATTTGTACCATTGGCGGTGGTGGTAAACGGCGTGACGGTAATATCACCCGGCGGCACAATTTCAACACCGGTAAAAGGGTTATTAAAGCCCTCAAACGGCCTTACTGAGGTAATGATCAAGGGCACGATAAAGTTATCTACGTCTTTGTTGAACACCGCAATGCCAACCGCAGATCCTTCGCCATAATAATACTCCGCAGATAAATCCATCTGTACCGATTCAAATGGTTTTAGCGCTTTGTTACCACCTGAGCCACGCCATCCTGGCTCCACAGGGTTGCCTCTAAACTCGAGCCTGTCGTCTGCCCATTCTTGAGAGATAAAGGTCAGCTGCTCTGGCGCCCCCATATCGTTGAACGGAGCTCGAGACATCGTTTTGGCGATAGCACCACGTATAACAAGATTGTCGCTGGCATCCCAGACAATATTGAAACTAGGTAAAAATTGCGAGTCAGTTACGGTACGCACGGTGGTGGTTTCAACGTCAATAAGGCGCTCATCACCTAAAATATCCTCTTCGGTGACATCATCAATGTCATCTAAAAAGTAGTTAATTTTATCCGATGACATAATCTGCGTTTCAGTCTCGACATAGCGTACCCCGATGTTTCCTCTAAAATCTCCAAAAGAAAAATCGGCCTGTAGATAGGCGGCCATGATCTCTTCTTCTATGTCGAACACAAAATCAGGCTCACGGCGCGTGTGCTTAACATATTCACTGGTCACGATTTCGCGGTATCGATCCCAATTGATCGTGGGCATCGCATTTACTTCAAAACCGCCTGGGATATTTTGTTCAGACGTTGCGTTCAAAATATCCTCCAGTTTTGGCATACCACCAATCCACTGATAAGACACTTCATCGATGGCACCTTGACTGAATGGATCTAGCTCGCCACTGGCAATTCTGTCAGCCCCATCTTGGGTAATGAAGAAGGTGTTGTTGGTTTCGCGATGCAGTGTCGCTTTACGATATTTAGCACCGACACGCAGCGTATCAACGATGCCGTACCCGACGCGATAATCAAGGTCTAACTGGGCATAGTCTTCTTCTAAGTCACTGACGACAAAGCTTGAACCTGTCGAACCCGGATCGGGATCGCCTGCAATACCAGCCTGAAGGTTAGACAACAAAGCGGGATCGGCGTACAGCGACACTCTATCACCTAATCGCCACCCTGCAAATGAAGCGGCGTTTTCAACCAGCCCGGAATCGCTACGACTCGCAGGTTGCCCGCTTTTATACGCCGCACTCCAAGATTCTGAAGGGCCACCGCTGGCTTCAGTGTGACCAAATTTACCGCGCAAATCATATAAATCACCAGCATATTCAAAGGCAAAGTCGTAGGTATCCGAGGTATCCTTTTCTACCGTATAACTACCAATGATCCAGGGGAATTCAAGATTCCCTTCAGTGCCACCAGCGCCACTGGTAAAATCCATGCCTGTCACAATCGTACCGGTTTCGTCTAGGGTAATACCGGTAAGATAATCTGGGTTGTACTTCCATTCTGGGATCCACATTTGTGACGTGGTGCGGTTTTGCCCAAGCTCAAAATGAAAATGATTGAATGTTAAAGATAAATCATCTATTGGACGCCATTGAATGGTGGCTTGTAACCCCTGACGTTCACGTTTTTCTTTGGTTACCCCAACACCTGCAACTTGCGGTGCCCAAACACCGTCATAGACGTTGCCATAAGCATCTTCTAACGCTGCAAATCGACGTGTACTATCGGCAATCACATTGCCCGCCGTGTCCGTTGCTGGCAAGTCTGAACTTGTTGCCCAACGCCAACCGCCACCGCCCGACATATCACCGCCTAAAGAGCGGTTGGTGCGGTCTTGTTTGGTATAACCAACTAGCAAGCCAAAGGTTTCTTCTTCGTTCTTCCAAGAATAAACGCCGCTAAAATTAGGCTCGTACTCTTCAGTCACATCAGCGTAGGTATATTCAACATTCAACGCCCCAGAATTTGCCTCCATATCCAGTGGTTTGCGGCTGTGAAGAATAACCGTGCCGCCAACCCCACCTTCATCTAAACGCGCCTCTGAAGACTTAAAGACTTCAACCGATTGCACCATGGTAGAAGGCAACAAAGAGTAACTAAAAGAGCGGGACGGCGAGCCCGGAGAAGAAGCGATAAAATTGCCGTTTAACTGCGTAAAAGTAAGATCCGATGACAGACCACGAATACTGACGTTTTCCCCTTCTCCGCCACTACGAGAAATCACCACGCCGGGTACGCGTTGCAGTGAATCCGCCACATTTTTATCGGGAAACTTGCCGATGTCTTCTGCTGTAATGGCATCCACAATCGCGTTTGATAAACGCTTAATCGCCAAGTTTTCGGCCATAGATGCGCGGATCCCGCGCACCTCAATTGTTTCGATTTCCTGCGCTTCCTCTTTTTCGGTTTCTTCAGCCATTGCCCAGTTAGTAGCTGATAACATAGCGAGGACCAGTGCAGACTTGCTAAATTGCCGTGACCTTCCTGTCACATGGCGTCTGTTATTATTATTGGCCATTCCTATCTCCAAGTTTTTTATAATTTGTAAAGCCACGACGTCCCTTGCTGCTCCATGACGCATGACTTTGTGACGACCCTTTTTTGTTTCCCTATAGGGGTTAATGGTTTGTGAAACACTCGTTCAGAATAGGAGCGCTCCACAAAAAGTGATAATAGAATTTCGGTTTGCACTAAGACAAAATCGGCGTTTAGGTCAAAAAAAGATCCAATTTCAATTTCCTTGGTTTATAGTCTGATTAACATAAAAACTCATTATTAGTTTCTATATTAGGCAATTTAAAAACGTTCCAAACATGTGTAACCAAATGTTTTTATTGAACTAATTAAATATTCAAAACCAAGCATTTTAAACTTTAAAATTATTCAACTTCAAGAGTGAAATATGAATTTGGCAAACTATTCAGGTAAAAACTTGGAAATATGCCTCAGCAGCGATAATCCTCATTTGTTGCAGCGAAATGCACAAATTGCTTTTGCATCTGGGGCAACAAGGATAGAACTCTGTGGTGTACTGAGTTGCGGTGGCTTGACCCCAAACCCGACGGCGATAGCGGCAGTTGCCCAGTATTTACCAAGCTTTGGCGAATGTATTGTGATGTTACGCCAAGCACCGCATTTTTTTATTGATGACACCATGCTCTATCAGTTACAAAAAGGGATAGATGGCATTGCTTGCGCTGGCGCAACTGGTATTGCGCTTGGTTTTATCGACGACAATCAAGAGATAGCGACTGACCATTGTCGAGCACTCATTGCCACGGCAAAATCCTTAGGCCTTTCTGTCACCTTTCATCGCGCCTTTGACGCCGCTGCAAACTGGCAGCAGGCAGCCGAGACGCTGCTAGAGTTAGGCGTTGAGCGGGTCTTAACCGCCGGCAATACATGGCAAAGTGGCAAAGGCGCAGCGTTTGGTACCAGTCAGCTCATTGCCTTACTGAAAAAACTCAATGCTGAAATCGAAGTTGTGATTGGTGGAGGGGTCAACACGATAAACGCAGCGGATCTTTGGCTTTTAAGTGAATTTGGTCCACTCTCTCTACATACTCACTCTGGCGTGCACCATGGCGATGAAGTTTGCCCAAGGCTAGTTAATGCAATACTCACCGGATCAGAAAAGGCAATACAATGACAGCATCGAAGCTATTTTTAGGGATTGATGGTGGCGGGACGAAATGTAAAGTTCGCCTCGAGGATCAACATGGACAGCTCCTTGCCGAGGCCACCAGCGGCCCTGCAAACATAGCAACATCAATACATCAGGCCCAAGAGTCAATGTTGAGCGCAACAATGACAGCGCTGACAAACGCAAAAATCCCCCACCACGACATTGCCAACATCAGTGCTTTTGCAGGACTTGCCGGCGCGAACGTCACGACGGCTTGTGAGGCGATGCAGCAATGGCGTTCCCCTTTTGCCCGTTTTCAATTTTCAACCGATGCACACATTGCTTGCCTTGGTGCGCATCAACACGAAGATGGCGGTGTAATCATTCTTGGCACCGGATTTTGCGCGGGTCTGGTGACGCATGGACAATTTAGGGAGTTCGGTGGTCACGGATTATTACTCAGTGATGGTGCAAGTGGCAGCTGGATCGGTTTGAGTTTAGTGAAGCATGCCATCGAGGTGCTTGATACACTTTCCCCTAGCAGTCTGATGATTGAGTCGTTTTTGGCTGCCATGAATTGCCACAGTACCGAACAGCTAGTCAAACTCACGCTAAACGCCACTCCCCAGTATTTTGCCCAGTTTGCTCAACATGTTTTTGCCACGCCAAACGATCCCTATGCCGAGCAGATCTTAAGTAGCGCGGCACAGTTTATTGAGCGTTATGTCCGTCATTTGCAGAGCTTAGGGGCACAGAAAGTCGCGTTAGTTGGGGGCATTGCTAAGCCTATTCGTCCATGGTTAGCTGCCGAATACGAAAATGCGCTGGTAACACCAGCATTATCACCAGAAGTCGCAGCGTTAACGCTCGCTCGACGTTAACTCTTTACGTAATTGCGACGGGATTTCACCAAATAAACGACGAAACTGCTTGCTAAAATAACTTGGCTCTGAAAAGCCACACTGATAAGCGACTTGTGATACTGGTAAGCGTGTTTCGACCAATAATTTACGGGCATTTTCCAATCTCACTTCGTTGATAAATTGATTCGGGGTTTTGGCTAAATGCTTCTTAAATCTGCGTTCCAGTGCGCTTACCGACAGGTGAGCAAGTTCCGCCAATTCTTCGATACAAATATGACGATGGTAATGCGCCCGAATAAATTCAACGGGCGCTTCAATGGCTCTTACGTGAGACAACGCCTTTGACGTTTTCGCTAGATGTCGTGTAACACCATAAGTGCCCATAATCGCATTTTCGCTGTCAAGTAACACTTTTTTTGACGTGGAAAACCATGCCAATTCCCCATTTGCGGTTTGGTTGAGTTCTAATCTATCCGTTACGATAAAGCCTTCCATCACTCGTTTATCATCATTAACGTATTGGAATGCCAAGTGCTGCGGTGAAAAGTCAAAATCGGTTTTCAGTAAGATTTGATCTAGGGTTTTATAGCCCTGATGTTCAACAAAGTGTTGGTTCGCATGCACTATTCTACTTTTTGTGTCTTTGACCCAAAAGAGGATGTCTGGGATCAGATCAAATGCTGCAATCAATTGATTTACGCCAGCTTTATTCAATATTGTTTGCTCTTCCATTGCCCTATTTACCGCCTTTTTATAATTATAATAATTTATTTTAAACGCCGATTTTGTTGCATTGTCAACCGAATTTTTATTATCACTTTGGCGCTTCTGTTACCTATTATCAATAACATCAGATTAACTTACCTCGATAACTCGACGGAGCTAAACGATGGATAATAACAAAATCCGCATGGCCATGATCGGTGGTGGAGAAGGCGCTTTCATAGGTGCAGTGCACCGCATAGCCGCGCGTTTAGATGGTCAAATTGAACTTGTTGCAGGCGCATTTAGCGCCCAATCAAACAAAAGCCTAGCAATGGGCCAGCAACTCGGGCTTAACCCAGCACGTTGCTATGCCAGCTACCAAACACTCTTACAACAAGAGGCGGAATTACCAGAGTCGGAGCGCATCCACTTTGTTGCCATCGTGACCCCAAACCATTTGCATTTTCCGATTGCCACAGCCGCTATCGAACACGGCTTTCACGTCTTGAGTGATAAGCCTGCAACGCTCAATTTATCTGAGGCTCTACGTCTACAAACACAGCTTCAAAAGAGCAATTGCTTGTACGGATTAACACACACCTATACCGGCTACCCGATGGTGAAAGAAGCGCGTCACCGCATCGCAAACGGCGAACTTGGCAAAATACGCAAAGTCGTCGTTGAATACAGTCAAGGATGGCTTGCAAGTGCAGATGACGAAAACAGCAAGCAAGCCAGCTGGCGACTAGATGCAAGCAAGTCTGGCGTGAGTTGTTGTATGGGCGATATCGGTGTACACGCAGCGAACCTTGCCGAATATGTGAGTGGCTTGGAGATTGAGGCGCTTTGTGCGGATTTAAACACGGTTGTGTCCGGCCGACAGCTCGACGATGACGGCACAGTGTTACTGCGCTTTGGCAACGGTGCTAAGGGCGTGTTGATGGCCAGCCAAATAGCCCTTGGCGAAGAAAATAATCTCACCTTAAAAATCTATGGTGACAAAGCCAGTATCGAATGGTCGCAAATGGAACCTAATAGTTTGTGGTTACGTGCGGCAAATGCTCCAGCTCAGTTGATCCGCACAGGAGTGGGCTCACTTAGCCAAGCAGCCATTAGCGCAACCCGTGTGCCAGCAGGTCACCCTGAGGGGTATCTGGAAGCATTTGCAAATATCTACCTTAACTTCGCCAACCTTATTCGTGCACACCAGCAGCAAGCCAATGTGCAACACGAAGAATTTGACGTGCCAAGTATTAACGCTGCAGTCCGTGGCATGGCATTTATTGAAAACGCGGTCGCAGCTAGTGCAAAAGACACTAAGTGGCACCCCTTTACCATTGGATAAAATAAGAATGAAGCAAATTAAAGGACCCGCTATTTTTCTCGCGCAGTTTGTCTCGGACGAGGCGCCATTTAACAATTTTAATAGTATTTGCCAGTGGGCAAGTAGCCTAGGTTATAAAGGTATTCAGCTACCAAGTTGGGAACAGCGACTATTTGATCTGCAAAAAGCCGCTGAAAGCCAAGATTATTGCGACGAGATCACTGGCATTGCCGCAGAGCATGGCCTTACTATTTCAGAGCTATCAACCCATTTGCAGGGTCAATTAGTGGCGGTGCATCCAGCTTATGACCAAATGTTTGACGGCTTTGCACCAGCAAAAGTGCATGGCTCGCCTCAGGCTCGTATGGAGTGGGCAACAGAGCAGCTAATGCTAGCGGCCAGTGCCAGTACTAAGCTTGGGCTAACCAGTCACGCCAGCTTTTCTGGCGCCTTGCTCTGGCATACTTTTTATCCGTGGCCACAACGCCCAACTGGCTTAGTGGAACAAGGATTTGAGGAGCTTGCAAAACGCTGGTTGCCTATTTTAAACCGCTTTGATGAGGTTGGCGTGGATGTCTGCTATGAGCTTCATCCAGGTGAAGATCTACACGATGGCGTGACTTTTGAACGCTTTTTAGCGGCGACGAATAATCACCCGCGAGCCAATATTCTTTACGATCCAAGTCACTTTGTTTTACAGCAATTGGACTACTTGGCATTTATCGACATCTATCATGAACGTATCAAAGCGTTCCATGTAAAAGATGCCGAATTTATCCCCAATGGCCGCTGCGGTGTTTACGGCGGATACCAAGGATGGCAACAACGGCCAGGACGGTTTCGTTCATTAGGAGACGGACAGGTCGACTTTAAGAAAATATTTAGTAAGTTAACACAGTACGGTTTTGATGGTTGGGCTGTATTGGAATGGGAATGCTGTATTAAGCACCCTGAAGATGGGGCCAAAGAAGGTGCTGAATTTATCAAACAGCACTTGATCAGACCAACCGAAAAAGCCTTCGATGATTTTGCAGGAAGTAGCACCGATACCGAACGCAATAATCAAATCCTCGGCATAAAATAAACAGGACTACGACCATGAATAATAATAATCATAATCGGACCGTGTTTCAGCTCTGTTGCCTTGCACTGGTCGTCACATCAATGACGTTCGCTATTCGCGCAGGCATTTTGGGGCAATTAGGTGAGCAGTTTGGACTCTCAGATACAGAACTTGGTTGGGTTAACGCCATGGCATTTCTGGGCTTTCCCGTCGCAACCATGTTAGGTGGCGCAATCTACAACGCCATTGGCGCCAAAAAGTTAGTTGCCCTCGCCTTTATTTGCCACTTTGCTGGGTTGGTTTTAACCATTACCGCTGATGGTTTTTGGTTACTGCTGATCTCGACGTTTTTAATCGGCTTTGCGAATGGTTCAGTGGAAGCTGGCTGTAATCCACTGATTGCCGAAATGTATCCGAAAAACACCACGACCATGCTCAACCGATTCCATGTTTGGTTTCCAGGCGGCATTGTGATTGGTGCACTGGCATCGAATGCCATGACTGCATCAGGCTTTAATTGGCAATGGCAAGTTGCTTTGATATTAATTCCAACGCTGATTTACGGTGCGATGATGGTCAAGTCACAGTTTCCTGAATTTGACCGCACAGATCATTCTACCACCAGCAATCTCAAGCACCTGTTTTCTCCACTCTACCTATTTTTAATTTGCTGTATGACCTTAACAGCAACAACCGAACTTGGTACGCAACAGTGGATTGAACGCATACTGGGTGCGTCAGGCGCCTCACCTATGATGATCCTTGCGCTGATCACAGGCTTAATGGCATTAGGTCGCTTCTTTGCAGGTCCAATAGTCCACCGCTTTAACCCAACAGGCGTGTTACTCGGCTCTGCGGTATTAGCAACCGCTGGGATTTTCATGATGAGCCAAGCACAAGGATCAGCAATCTACTTGGCTGCAATATTATTTGCCTTGGGTGTCACTTATTTTTGGCCAACCATGCTGGGCTGCGTTGCTGAATACACCCCAAAAACAGGCGCACTTGGTATGTCTTTAATGGGCGGTGCGGGGATGTTCGCTGTCAGCATGTGGAACCCTGTAATTGGTAGTTGGATTGATTCGGCGCGACTCGAAGCCCAAGCAGCAAACTTAACCGCGCAACAATCAGAACTAGTTGCAGGTCAAGCTGTGCTTGAAAATATTCTGTTATTCCCGGTCATTCTCATTGCCGCTTTTATCGGCCTTTACCTTTATATCAATAAAAATAAACGCGTTGAGAAATACGCGTAATACCCTTTGTATTAAGTAGCAACAAGTAAAAAGTGAACAGACGAGGTTCCAATATGCTCAACTCTATAAAAATACTAACGCTGGCATTGGCCGTTAGTTGTGCGGCTTGCGCTAGTACAACTGACAACCAATTGAGCCCGCAAGAACAACAAGCCGGATGGCAACTACTATTCGATGGCAAAGATATGTCGCAATGGCGCAACTTTAAAAGTGACGGCCTAAATAGCCAATGGCAAGTTGAGGACGGCGCGATGACACTTACCCAAGGTGGTGGCGGCGATATTCTGACCAAAAAACAGTATCAGAATTTTGAGCTCCAGCTCGATTGGAAGATTTCTAAAAAAGGCAACAGTGGGATCTTTGTATTGGCGGATGAAAAAGGCGGTGCAATTTACTCCCACGCCCCAGAAATCCAAATCCTAGATAACAAAGAACACCCAGACAATAAAATAGACTCTCACCTTGCAGGTTCTATTTATGACCTGTTCGCCGCGCCAAGTACGGCACATAAACCTGCTGAAGTTTGGAACCAAGTTCGCATTAAGCTACAAGATAGCCACCTACAAGTTTGGCAAAATGGTGTAAGCACGACGAGTATCGTGATTGGTAGCACCACTTGGAATGCTTTGGTTAAGAACAGTAAATTTGCGACATGGCAAGGGTTTGCTGAAGGTAAAAAGGGCCATATAGGTCTGCAAGATCACGGCGACAAAGTCTGGTTCAAGAACATTAAGATCAAGGAGCTATAACCATGGCAACATTTGATCATAAAGTATTGGTCGTTGGCTCAGGTGCCGGTGGCGCAATGGCCGCTTATACACTCACCAAGCTTGGTCACAAAGTTTTATTGCTAGAAGCTGGCAGAAATTACGACCCAAAAACAGAAAGCCCGATGTTCCGCCGCAATAGCGAAGCCCCACTCATGGGCGCTGGCAATAAGGATAAGAACTTTGGTTTTTACGACGCGACGATTGATGGCGGTTGGCAGGTGCCAGATGAACCATACACGCGCGCAGAAAACACCGATTTTTATTGGTGGCGTGCACGTATGCTCGGTGGCCGCACCAATCACTGGGGTCGCTACTCGCTGCGTTTTAGTGAGCACGACTTTAAGGGCAAAAGCCGCGATGGGCATGGCGCTGATTGGCCGTTTGAATATCAAGACATTGCGCCTTGGTATGATAAAACAGAAGAAATAGTCGGGATCTGTGGTACTAATACCGGCTTGGATGACATGCCCCCTTCTGCGCCTGGCGTGTTACAGCCACCACCAACACCAAGAGTACCCGAATTATTGGTTGCTGCTGCCGCGAAAAAAATGGGGATCCCAGCGGTTCCCATGCACAGAGCGGTGTTGACTCGTAATAAAGATGACCGCTTAGCGTGTTTTTACGCCACGCCTTGTGGCCACGGTTGCTCAATTGGCGCGGCATTCCAAACCACAACCTCACTTATTCCGATGGCCAAAGCGACAGGAAACCTTGAAGTGATCACCGATGCCATGGTGAAGTCAGTCGCGGTGAATGAAGATGGCAAAGTAACAGGTGTGACTTACGTCGATAAAAAGTCTGCACAAGAACATGCACTCAATGCAGATGTGGTGATTTTGGCGGCCAGTGCCTGTGAATCTGCCCGTATTTTGCTTAATTCTAAACATGCAAAACATCCCAAGGGACTTGCAAACTCAAGTGGTCAGGTAGGTCGCAATCTAATGGACTCTACCGGTGCTTGGCTTGGTGCGCAAATCCCTGCGTTAAAAGGTCGCCCACGTTATAACGAAGACGGCCATACCGGAAACCACCTTTTTATTCCTTGGTGGGGACACAAAGCCCATGAGAAAGGTGAGCTTAATTTCCCACGCGGCTATCACTTTGAAATTAGCAGCGGCTTTAATCAACCGGGCTCTGGCGTGTCTGGCAATAAACAAGGTTATGGTCCCAAGTTAAAGCAACAAGTGCGTGACGCTTATGGTTCCTATGTTGGATTTGCACTGCGTGGAGAAATGCTACCGAACAAAGATTCTTACATGGTAATTGACGAAAACGTCAAAGATAAATGGGGGATCCCGGTTGCTAAGTTCCATTTCAAATGGTCTGACAGAGAACTTAAGCAAATCGAGCATGGCCTCAAAACCGCGAAACAGATCCTTGAGAACATGGGTGCCAAAGTGGGCGAGCTACCGCCTGCAGAAAAAGCTATTTCAAAAGGCGGTGAGATCATTCATGAAGTCGGCACGACGAGAATGGGCAGCTCAGCAAAAGAATCGGTAACGAATCAGTGGGGCCAAACATGGGACTGTAACAATCTATTTGTGATGGATGCCGGTGTCTTTGCGTCTAACCCCCATAAAAATTGTACCTTAACCATAATGACCTTAGCGATGCGAAACTCAACTTGGTTGGCAGCACAAATTGATAAAGGAGCACTGTGATGAATACACCTGTCCGCGTTGATTCTTATAAATATATTTCAGGCATGACACGTCGCGAGTCATTAAAGTGGTTAGGCTTGCTTGCTGCGGGATCAGCGGTAACACTCACCGCTGGTTGCAGTAAGGCTATTGAAGGTGAAACGGCTACTGCCGGGCACTGGCCAGATATTGAAATACAGCCAGTTAGCGCTCAAGGGTATGGCACCGATCCAAACATGATCATGCCGCCAGAGTCACCTTGGCCGCTCACCCTCACCGAAGCGCAGCTCACGTTAGTTGCAGTACTAGCTGATTTTATTGTGCCAAAGGAAGGAAATCATCCATCGGCTTCTGAAGTACAAGTACCGAGTGTGATCGATGAATGGGTAAGCGCACCGTATCACGGACAACAAAAAGACAGAGTGACAATACTCCATGCGCTTGCTTGGATTGACGATGAGTCGACTTTGCGCTTTAAAAAGCTATTTTTACAACTTAGCGCAACGCAGCAAAGTAAGATTATGGATGATATTGCTTATTTTAATGCACAAACACCAGAGCAATTTCAGCGTATAGGTAAAGCATTCTTGCGCTTTAAAGATCTCGTTCTCGGCGCTTACTTCTGCACACCTGAGGGCTGTCAAGACATTGGTTATCTGGGCAATGTACCAATTGCAGGTGATTATCCTGGGCCTACTGCTGAAGCCAAGACACATCTAGATGGCGTACTTGCAGAGCTTGGACTAAGTCAGTATGCGTACCGCGACTAACCCTTGAGTCATTTTGTGATGACTAATCCCAAGCGAAGCAGAGTTAGACTCTGCTTTTTTAGTTTTAGGAAGAAATGATGTTTAAAAAAATCGTATTGTTTAAACAAGTAATGCTGTTCATTGCTTTTATTATCGCGCTGCCGCTATACGCGCAGGCATCTTATCAGTCGTTACCAATTAGCGTTCAACTGTGGTCGGTAAAAGATGAATTAGCAAGAGACTTTGATGGCACCCTGCAAGCACTCGCCAACATGGGATTTGATGGCGTTGAATTTGCGGGAAACTTTGGCGGCTATGCCAATAACCCAAGCAAATTAAAACAAAGACTAGCAGAGCTCGGCTTAGTTGCGAGCAGCGCCCACATTGGCTTTGACGCATTAGCTGAAGGAAAACTAGCCAGCACCCTACTCTTTTACAAAACCTTAGGCGTATCCACGCTCTTTATTCCTTGGGATGAAAGAGCATGGGATAAAAACCAAGTGCAAGCATTTGTAAAGCGGCTCAACCAAGTGCACCAAATTGCCAAACGTTATGATATGAAGATCGGATTCCATAATCATGAAAAGGAATTTAACCCATACGCCAATAGCACATTTTGGGATTATATCGCCACCAACACCCCAAGCGACTTTCCGCTGCAGCTCGATGTCGGCTGGGTGATTTACGCAGGTAAATCACCTAGCGATTATGTTAAGCGATATGCAGGAAGAACCGTATCGACACATATCAAAATACGTACTCACCAAGGAGATGACAAAAGCCCAATCATTGGCGAAAACCACTACCCTTGGAAAGCGCTCATCCAGACCATGCAGCAACACGGCGGCACACAGTGGCTGGTAATCGAACAAGAAGAATACCCAAGCGGCCTAACACCACTAGAAAGCGTCGCCCGCTCAAAAGCGAATTTAGATAAGATACTGAGTGAGTAACAAGCGGGAATATGTTTATCTGAAATAGTTAATAGTCACTGTCAGGTTTGATCGCGGGGGCTCGATCGAACTTGACAGTTTATTAGTTGCGTGATCAACTCGTCTACCAAACCCTTTATTTGAGATTGTGTATGCCAATTTATAGCTAGACGCTCACTTTCATTAACTAAGAACCCAACTAGATCAACAGAAATGCTGATTAACTCTACTAATTCATTAAATGTAAAGACATAAAGTGATGGGTGTTGATGGATAAATGTATTCCTAACTGTCTGCAAACGGCTAATTTTTTCTTTTTCAAATCGCTGACTATCAATTATTTTGCTACCCATATAAGGAAGAAAGTCTTCTTTCCGCAGCTTTTCGTAAAGCCATTCAATATTATCTAAATCACCATACTCTGAGTGATAACTATCTTGTTTCCGAACTAGGCGTGAGTCCGATGTAATGAGAGCTAAGCACATTGCCGATTGAACAGAGTTATGTCCGTAGATCACTGCCCATTTAAAATACGTGTTTAGCCCTCTTTCAATTTGGGACCAAGCGTCAAGTAAGCACCGCAATGACATGACTAGATCTGTTTCGAGATCAAATGATACCAACTTTTCTTTCATGTACTTATCTATTATTTATGAACGCCGCATTAAACGGCAATTTATAGTTGGCTATACTTAGCGAAGCGAACAGCAGCTAACTGTAAATTGTCCGATTCAATACTTTGTTATACGATTTCTTCTTCATACCCGTTTGACGGTGCAAGCTGCGCTGCTTTTTTTAACGCCCACCACCCGATTACAATGCTCATTAAAATCCGAACAGGAAAATAAGCGAGAGCCGGCAAACTAAATAGCCAAGCAGCAAAGTCTTTCGGCATTACATAATAAGCAACTTGCTTAACCCAATATATAAATGCCACATATTGTTTTAGGAATGTATCAAGAGAAATTGATAATTCAGCCCAATTAGAAGCAGCTGCAACCCACAACGCATAAAGACCTAACGCACCGTCTCCAAAACTCCCTATGACTGACGACCAATCGATAAATAGCAGGAATATTCTCACTGAACTCTCCATCTAGACAATCGCACAACAGCTCATTAGCGTGAATTCTTGAATATCTTACTTATCCACAAGTAAAAAACTAACAATTATCAAACTAACTTTATTGAATAATTTTAGTAACTTACCAGTAAAAGATTATAATTTCAACACGCGAATCACCTGCTACACGCAAGGAATCACCTATCTGAACCATCGATTGGCTCGCTAAGAACAAATTACATCTAGATAACGTGTTAACAATGCTCAATTTTATATGTTGCTGGTTATTTGTCGCCATAAATGACGACCTACGTAAGAAAGTGTAAGCAACGCTAGCACTTTATCTAACCCATTGTGCCGTAAACATTAAAGCTACATCAAACCGAAAATGCCAAGCGTTTGTTAGTTCACCTTTAGCATCTTGTAGATGCCAGATCGCTGAACTGATTTAGTAGTGGTAACGACACGAAATTATCGTTATCGCTTGATCGTCGAGCGCGTAAACAAGTCTGTTAGTATCATCAATACGACGAGACCAAAAACCAGATAGGTTCTCTTTCAACGCCTCTGGTTTCCCGATGCCCTCAAATGGAGAGCGCTTAACATCATTGATTAGTTTATTGATGCGCTTAAGTGTTTTCTTGTCTTGAGTTTGCCAATATAGGTAGTCATCCCGAGCGTCATCAGTCCACGCCAATAAACGTTGACTACTACTCATCAATTAACTCTCGTGCTGTTGTTTTACCAGCGCGGTACTGTGTTATTGAACGGTTTAGGTGTTCAGCGTTTTGAGGAGAACGTAGTAAATGCACTGTTTCCATAAGGCTATTGTAGTAGTCTAAAGACATAACCACTGCATCCTCAGAATCACGCCGTGTTATAACTGTTGTATCAGCATCATTAACTACACCGTCTAAAACAGCTTTGAGACTATTTCTAGCTTCAGTAAAAGATACGATTTTCATAAGCATCCCCACATGTACATTTAATGGAACAAGTGTAGTCTTCACTACCCTACTTGTACAGTAAGCTGAACATGTGTTATTGATAAACCAATGTCCGATTAACGGGTAAAAATTGAGGGCCAAAATTGAGTTATTTGTCGCCATAAATGGCGACCTACGTAAGCTCTTGGCGTAAAGTTCCCGCTAATGCATTTTTATGCCGTGATGCCTCAGCTAATACAGCTGAGATAAATTGTTCGGCATTATCTACCCCGACGAATATATTTTTAACATTCCCCATGGGTTCAACAAGTTCAATTTCAACATTTGGATAGCCTGAGTAGTTATAACGTTTTATAGACCTAGCACGCTTTACAAACTCCATGTTCTTCTGAATTTTTGCTATGTTGCTTAACGGTATCGCCAATGGCTGATAAAGACCATATCGGATGAACAAATGATTTCCCACCAAAGAAATAGGCCGTTTTGCAACAGCGCGGTACTCCGCAAAGAAAAATAGTAAGCTAAACGCCGTCAGCAGAGTAAAGATATTTGCCGCAAATAGGGACCAAATAAAATGCAAAAATAGATGCATAATTGGCATTTCAAACGCTATTAATAAAATAAAGCCAAGCAGATTACTTTGTGCGCCATCTTTATTATGGTATGTAAAGTGCTGCTCGCCACTAAAACTTTCTGGCTGCACTCGCTTAGAAAAAAGCGCATAGGTCCACATACGCGTTTCAAAACTCAGTAGCTTTGCAACAGGGCCGTCACCCGCATATTTTTTAATTGGCTTCTCAATGGCATGGTCGGGATCTTCACTCTTGCCAATGGCGGCTTTGATCGCAAGGTATACGGTTAAAATTGCGACCAGTTCAAAAGATAGAATAACAACCAAGACAACATAACGTCCGCTCTCAAGATAATGCCAAACCAGTTTGCTTTGTTCGGGAATAATGTAACTGCCAACGAGCACCGCAAGACACACTAAAACAATCGACTTCAACAAGGCTTCTTTTCTATCTTCAACACAGAAAAAACAGACTATTGGCAAGACTATCAACGCATCTAACAGAAACAGCCATTCAAAATTTGCACTGCCATAATCATTAAGCGTACCGTTTGATTGGTAATAGAACCCCCACCATAACGAAATACACACAAGAAATAATAAGGGGAGTTTTGACTTAATAGAACTACTCATACATGTCTCCGTGCGGTATCAAGCCTGAGCTAAAATTCGTGACGAAAGAGCGAAAACCAGGTGTTTAGCTCTTTTTGAGTAACTTGTTATCCGTTATCTCTTACCATTTTATTGGCTGTTACAGCTACGGAGTTGTAGGTGGTTTCAAATGTATCTGTAACCACGAAACCAAACTTTTTATACATTTCCTTTGCCGAAAAATTCGAAGCTGCAACATACAAACTAATTTTTCGTGAAGAAAGAGAAAGTAAATGTTCAAGTAGGTCTTTACCAATTCCGCGTCCTCGATGACTAGGGTGCACAAATAACGCCCTAATTTCTGACTTAAAGATGGCGCAAAATGCAACGACAGACTCTAGTTCATATACAAAGATTTGAGATTCGAATAACTGTTCGTTTCGTGTTTTATCCTCTGACAAAGGTAATAAGATAAACGTCGCATCCTCATTTTTCAGTTCGTCTAATTTAGAGCGATTGTATATTTCTTCAATGGACCGAAAGTCATCCTCTGAATAGTTCCTTATCGTCAATTTTTACTCCTTTGGGCTCACGCCTGCATAAACAGCAGGAAGTAATTGGCTAAAATCAGTGATGAACGAATAGTAGACAACTTTTGGCCTTCTGCTTTTGATTTCTTTTTAGGCAAGCAAACAAGCTGCGTGCTTTCCCGTCAGCCACAACCTTAGTTCTTGAAGCAATTCTGCATCAATCTCAAAAGTCGCTTTCGTTTTGAAATCAAGCGTTTCAGTATTACTATAGCGCTCACTACCCGAGTGAGTGACTTCAACTGCTAGATGCCCCAATGACGATAGAGAGTAAAACCTTAGTTTTAACTCACGGTCGTCGTAGGTATCTTCAGCTGCACCACGCAATAATAATTGCGCCTCGCCAGTTCTGGTGTCGTAAAGAGAACTCAGTGCATTTAAGAGTTGCGCTATTTCGTCATCATGAGAACTAGATAAGTATGCCTTAAACGCCAGATTAGATAAGGAATGAGTACTTTGTATCTTCGAATAAACGCCAACTTCCTTAACCCACTCTTCATCGTCAGCATAACCGAAAAATGACAGTTCTAGTTCAACATTAGACCTTCTATCGATTGAATGAATTTGCATAAATCTACTTGCCTCGTGCTCTGTTAAGGTATGAGCAACGCATAACCGAAGCTCCCGCACACCACCTTAAAGACTCAATGCAACGAATAGTAAAAATGCCACGCGTTGCGGATCACTCTTAAACAGTTTATGTTTCAGGGTACATCTCACGAATTAGATTCAGTGATAAAGTCCCTTCGTTAACAAGTGGAGAAATTGTGTCTGTCATTTTGATTTGCTGCCAAGCTTTTGCATTGGTTTTAAAGTCAGCAAAATACTTCACGTTGTCTACTCTTCGGAAATGTCGAAACCATACACCCAACTCTGGTACTGGATTTTTTATATAGTTGTAACCACCCGATATAGTGCAAACTGCAAATGGAAAGTGGTGAGAGATAATCAGAACTTTATCACCGACCTTCATTTGGTTTGCAAAAGCGACATAATCTCTTTGGTGTTGAGGGATCTTCTCCAATTCTTCAAACTCTAAATCCCCTACGCGATCAGCAAAATCTAAACCAATAAATCCTGCGGATAAACTCTGTGCGGAATGAAAAGCTGAATTCCCAGAATCATCCGGGTGTAACTGCATACGCCAATACGCCATATCTACCTCATTTTACGAAACTTGAACCTGAAACATAACAGCTCATTAACGCGAATTCTTGAATATCTCAATAACCCACAAGAGAAATAAACGCAACATTCAAGCTAACTTTATCTAATAATTTTAGTAAGTTATCAGTCAATGGTTATTATTTCAACACGCAATTTAAAAGTAGTCGCTGACATCCACCTCCAATTTGGAACAGCATCATCAGCATTGATACAGGTAGTCACGGATGTTATTGATACTTCGCTTCATCAGACTAGGACTTCAAACAAAGCTCTTTAGTCTCAGCACCTAAGCTATTTGTCGCCATAAATGGCGACCTACGTAGTCGCTCCTGAAATCAATTTAATTTAAAAGAAATCGATGACACCTACCTCAAATTTCGAGCTGCATCATCAGCATTGATGCAAATAGTCACGGATGTTATTGATACTTCGCTTCATCAGGCTAGGACTTCAAACAAAGCTCTTTAGTCTCAGCACCTAAGCTATTTGTCGCCATAAATGGCGACCTACGTAGTCGCTCCTAAAATCAATTTAATTTAAAAGAAATCGCTGACACCCACCTCAAATTTATTTCACGGAGTCGAACTTAAGCGAAAAAATCAGCAAGCCTATATAGTAAATACTCACACTCTGTTTGCTGCTCTGAGATCGCATTAAGAGATTGCGGGGTAACGCTTCTATATGTGTTTGCCGTTAAAGGTTTTAGTGGCTAATTCGACATAGTGAAGTTGAATAGCTTGAAAAATCGCCGATACAGGTTAGTTGCTAAAAAGATCCATTATGCTTATTTTACCTATGAAAGTTCATAGGTATTGTGTGGATTTTACTCGTGATATTTTCTGATCACCGCTATTTTGCCATTTTCAATCTCCAGCACTTCCATCATTACTTGGCTATATTCAATTGGCTGGTTATTTTGAGGGTGAATACCTTTAGCGTAATTTTTATATCTGATAGCAATTGCAGAGTGGTTAAAAGTAAATACGTCTAATAACTCTGCACTATATTTTGTATGAGAGCCAAGATAAAAAGTCATCCCTTTTCTCATTGCATCTTTACCATCTGGTAAACGGGAGTCATCGGTTACCCAAGGAAGGTGTGAATGACCAACATCATCAGTAAGCAGTTTAAGATGATCCTCAAGCTCTTTTTCGGTCGCTTCTGGGGATTGAGTTGCGACCATAGTATCAAAGTATTTTTGAGCAAGTTCTTTTAGGTCTACTTTTTCTTCTTTAGCAGTCAAAGAAGCTGAAACAAAAATTGTTAGTGCGACGAATATATATTTTCTCATTAAAAGCTCCGTTTTCCGATTAGTTCGCATTACGCCGCAATATGGGACGTATTAAGTTTGGCTAAAATTAGTGAAAAATGAGTGCCTGCCACGCTTCAGACGCCATCTTTGATGAGCTTGTTATGTGCCTGAATTACCAGGCCTATATTGCTCTAAACTGCCAACCATAAAACAAACACCAACATAAAACCAAACTGTGCTTGCTACAATTTGCCAAATATCAAAGCCCGAAGAAGTTATAAATGTTGGGATAGCAATTAAACCGCGCAAAATGCAAAGGGTTGCTATGATAATTAGAGCCGATTTCAGTAAAGGTACTTTACGAATTAAACCAACCGCAGAAAAAGCAAAAACAGAGCAAGTAAACATTAAACCTGCAACGATTACAGTGCCAATAGGAGCGAGCAAAGTACCTTGAACCGCAGAGTCTATGATCGGTTGAGGTGCACGAGCAAATGCAAACCAATTAGGTCCACCGAGAATACAAAGAAGGTGCCAAATGGCGGAAACTGAAGCAATTGCCCCTGCGCTGATCAGCAACTTAGACTTAATACTAAAACTCAATACGACCTCTAATATTGCACTGGCACATAACGCAGCCTTAATCGGTAAGTGATTGTTGGCTATAATATGAAGCAAAGCGGAACCGATCCAACTGTTACGAATCCGACTCTACGGCCTTGTTAGCACTTAATTGCTTGCACCAATTCATTGCCAAATTACCCATTACAGCTAAAGAACCAATACTTAAATAACCTAAGAAAAGTACAAAAGTAGCTGGAGTAATTTTTAAATCAAACTCACATGCTATAAGTAATAATATGTTTGCAAGAATACTAGAAACAAAAATCATCGTGCTTACTGAATTTACATTTTTAAGACGCTCAGCGGTAGCTTGGAGTGAAACTAAGGCAATAACAAACCAGTGGTGATTTGTATAAACTTCTTCCTTTGCAATAAAACTATAAATCATAGTAAAAACGAAACCGAGCATTGGTAGCAAGGCAACCGAATTTAAAAATTTACTCATAATTCCCCCTCGAGTGCTAACAGCTCATTCGCATCAATTCTTGAATATCTCTCTTATCCACAAGTAAATAAGCAACAACTATCTAGCTAACTTTATTTAGTTATTTTAGTAAGTTACCAGTCAAAGATTATAATTTCAACACACAAATCACTTGCTACATGCGAGGGGTGCTCTATCCGGGCTTTCTGTTGGCTCGTTAAGGTTATTTGTCGCCATAAATGGCGACCTACGTAAAATCGTGGCGTAAAGTCACTCCCACAACACTATTCGCACTGTGATGTAGGAGGCATAACTTGGCGCTAAATACTTTCCTCATAATCCAACACTTTAGCGTCATTGGCTTTGTTAAGCAGGCCTCGGCTTTGTGATAGGAAGTGTTTCGCACTTTCTGAGAAATAATGTTTGGCTTGTGAGAAAGATTGCATTAGGCCTTCTTTGTCGCCTTGTTGTAGCTTGGCCAATGTCTGCTCAAAGGTATCTTGATAGCTTGCCAATAACCCTTCTACATCATTAAATTGCGCGAGCATAATATCTGAATAAAGTTCAGGGGATTGTGCAAACAGCCGTCCCACCATCATCAGCTCTAATTGGTAGATAGGCGATGAACAGCTTCTTAGCTCTTTTAATGAATGGCACTGCTTAGATAAAAACTGCCCATACACAAACGTGGTTAAGTGGCGCATTACCTGAATGATCTGCATGGATTGGTCGTGTTTTTTAGCGTCCATGGGTACCAACTGGCTGCCCCAGATCTTTAGTTGTTTGATTAATCCTTCACATTGCTTTGGCATACGTCCTTCGCACACCACGACAGTTTGCTTAACCCAATGAGATATATCTGGACCAAACATAGGGTGTAGACCGACCACAGGGCCGTTGTGCTTGTTCATTAGTACTTTGAGCGGGGCTTGCTTCACAGAGGTAATATCAGCAAGAATACAGTCATCAGGCAGCGTTGGTAGCGCATTAATAACCTGCTCAAAGGCATTGATAGGAACGCTCACCAATACTAACTTAGCATCACTCAGTAGCTCAGTAGCCTGTGATTGATTGTCTTTGTCTAAAATGCGTACCTCGTAGCCTGAGCGCCTAAACTGTTTCGCAAACAGTTTACCCATGGCGCCTTGACCACCGACAATAACAACCGGAGACATTTTTGGTGCGGCACAGGCGAGTTCACTTTGCTGGTTTTCGTAGGCTTCTCGCATCATACGACGCAGAATATCTTCGACTAAATCAGGGTTTACCCCTTTGGCATCAGCTTCTGCACGCCGGGCTTTGATCAACTCAGCTTCGCGCTTCGGCACGTGTAGCGGTGCGCCCTTTTGCTGTTTTATTTTTCCAACCTGTTCGGTCAATGCTTTGCGCTTTGCAAGTAGCGCGACAAGCTCGCTATCGCAATCATCTATTGCAACGCGTATTGCTTCTAAATCGTTAGCCCCATTCATGATGTAAACTTATATATACAGTAGTAAATTAAATAATACACCGAGTCTAACAAGAAGTGCGCCGCTTTAAAAGTAAGCAACCATGAAAATATCGTGACAAGACGCCTGATATGTCAGTGAGTATTCACAGAATGGAAATAATGAGAGGGATAAAACCAAAACAGGCCGCATAAAGCGGCCTGTTTTATCTGCATTTGATAAATGCGACGTATTAGTTAAGTTTCTCTTTAATACGTGCAGATTTACCAGAACGCTCACGTAGGTAGTAAAGCTTAGCGCGACGAACCGCACCACGACGCTTAACTGCTACGCTGCTGATAAGAGGGCTGTGCGTTTGGAATACACGCTCAACACCTTCACCGCTTGAAATCTTACGAACAGTGAAAGATGAGTGTAGACCACGGTTACGCTTAGCGATTACAACACCTTCAAAGGCCTGTAGACGCTCTTTGTTACCTTCTTTTACGCGTACCTGTACAACTACTGTATCACCAGCGCCGAACGCAGGTACGTCTTGCTTAAGCTGTTCAGCTTCAAGCTCTTTAATAATATTTTGGTTTACTTTTGCCATTTTATTTCTCACATTCCTAGGTGTAACTGTCTTCTAGCCACAAGCTTGGCCATTCTCTTGCTGAAATTCAGCAAGTAATGCCGCCTGCTCCTCAGTCAGAGCTAGGTTACGCAACAAGTCAGGACGACGTTGCCAAGTTCTACCCAAAGACTGCTTTAAGCGCCATTTGGCTATTTCTTGGTGGTTTCCGCTGAGTAATACAGCAGGCACCTGTTTATCATCCAATGTTTCCGGCCGGGTATAATGAGGACAATCTAACAAGCCATCCGAAAATGAATCTTGCTCTGCTGATTGGTTGTGACCTAACACACCTGGCACTAATCGCGCTACTGCATCGATTAATGTCATGGCCGGTAACTCACCACCGCTCAGTATAAAATCGCCGATGGACCACTCTTCGTCTACATAAGACTCGATGATCCGCTCATCAATACCTTCATAACGACCCGCTACTAAAATCAACTTTTCGGATTGCGCCAATTCGGTCGCACCTTGTTGATCTAGCTTTCGCCCTTGAGGGGACATATAAATTACTTTAGCGCCTGCTCCTGCTGCCGCTTTGGCATCAAGAATAGCTTTTTTGAGAGGCTCAACCATCATTAACATTCCCGGGCCACCACCATAAGGGCGGTCATCCACGGTTCTATGTTTATCAGTGGCGTAGTCTCTCGGGTTCCAACAATTAAACTCAATCAAGCCGTTTTTCACAGCTCGACCCGTTACGCCTTGCTGAGTTATCGCATCAAACATGTCAGGAAAAAGTGAAACCACTCCAACCCATAGCTTTTGCTGATCGCTCATTAAAACGCTGGATCCCAATCTACCGTAATTTTTCTCTCGTCATGATTAATATCCGAAATAACAGAGTCTGTTAAGAATGGAATTAATCTTTCCGATTGGCCAAATGCATCTTTTTTGTTTGCTTTCACAACCAAAACGTCATTTGAACCAGTCTCCATCAAGTCATCAACTATGCCTAAGTCGTAGCCTTTATCGGTTACTACTGACATGCCAATGAGATCTCGCCAATAAAACTCCCCTTCAGGTAATTCAGGAAGCTGCTCAGCATAAACAGCGATTTCAGCATTGGTATAAGCCACTGCTTCGTCTCTGTCGTTTACCTGTGCAAATTTAGCGATATATCCCTTGTTGTGACGACGCCAGTCGCTCACTTCAAGGTTTTGCCATTTACCTTGTTGCCCTATCAACCATGGGCTGAAATCGAAGATCCCTTGGGGATCGTCAGTAAATGAATGCACCTTAAGCCAACCCTTGATGCCATAAGGAGCACCAAGCTTACCAACAACGATTGTCGAGGTTTTACTTTGACTCATGGTTACACTTACGCCTATTAAGCCGCTTTACGAGCGTCTTTAACCAGCTTCGCAACACGATCTGAAAGAGCTGCACCTTGACCTACCCAGTGATCAACACGAGATAAATCTAAACGTACTTTTTCTTCCTGACCTGCAGCGATAGGGTTAAAGAAACCTACCTTCTCGATGAAACGACCGTCACGCGAGAAACGGCTATCCGCAACCACGATTTGATAGAATGGACGCTTTTTTGCGCCGCCACGTTGCAAACGAATAGTTACCATACCGTCCTCTACATAGATTGACTGTTTTCATTAATAAGTTTGTACTTCCCATTACGGGAAGCTCGGGCATTTTACGCATTTTTCAGCGCAATGCAAGTTTGAATTAGATAAATGCCCAACAGCGACGCGATTGTCACCCTTGAGCACCTTGATAATAAACTAAAATGTGGCGTAGAAACGAATTCAGTTATTCCATTGGTTGCTGTAGCTTATCCATTTCTGCAATCAAAGTTTTTATCGCCTTCTGCTGCCCTTCAGCCGTGCTAACATCTCCTAATAAAGGTAATGTAGACGACGTTGCTTCAACCTCAAGCTTACCGTGAACTCGTTCCCCCATACTCTCTATCGTTTGCTTGAGCTGCTCTCCAATTGCGGGCTCACTGAGCAGATGCTGTAGCCCAGCTTGCTGCGCAGGTATGGGGATTTGGAAGTACTCTAGATAGCTGTTTACATGTTGATATGCAGCTTGCTGTAAGAAATTCACAAAGTCAGAATTCTCTGAACCAATGATACTGGTATTGAGCAGCCCTGCAAATGGAGGGTCACTTGGTGCTAGTTGCGTGTAGTTTGTACGATTGGCAAGTTCTTTTGCAAAATCAATTAAACCATCAACAATCCGGCTTGAAATTTCACTTCCATAAATTGTCTTAATCTCCTCCAAGCTACTTTCAGCCCACGCATGAGGAACGATATCTAAACTATTTGCAAAGCGCACGCTCACCGCTTTATCGTCTGATAGGCTGCCATTTGGAAGCTGCTGATTAGAATGAGCGGCAAAGACATCGTTGCCCGCTGTTGGGCCAGCCGTACCCATCGTTTTGACAGTGGCGTTACACGCAGGATCCCACAGTAGTGCTTTACCTTGCAGATCTCGCAGCATCAAGGCGACAGTGGGAGCAAGCGCACCACCTTTGCTATGCCCCGCGACCGTAATGCCACAAGGCGACTTAGCCGTATCGCGTAAAAAGTGCATTAAAGGGATACCGCTACCTGGGACATTCCCCTGCGGGATCATAACATTCAGCATCGCTAAACCTAATGCCGTAGCCGCTGAAATTTCGGCCCCTTTAACATTGGGGGCGAAAATCCAAGGGGTTGTGATGGCAACATTAAAGTCTTGGAAAATCCAATCAAATAATGATTTACCATTAGTACCTGCTATTGCTACTATATACTGATCAGTTCCACTCACCCGTGCAACGTACATCGTGTTAAATGCCTCACCATTGGGCATCATTTGAGCATGAGGTCCCCATACTATGTCGACATCAATAAATGGTATTTCTTTTAATGAGTTGGAGATGGTGTGGTACAGAGACTCATCGCTGGCGCCTGGATTTTTAGAACCAGCATTTGCGAATATCTCCACGGCAAAAACGAGTTTTTCAATATCTGTTGGTTGATTTGACATGACTTGCTCCTTGTAGTGATAGACCACAAGCGCACACATAAAACGATAGACTTTTAGAATACTCACTATCGACAATCGCTGTTGTCGTAATACGCAGTGTAAGTCAACACTACCTGCCGCCGCTGTCGGTCTGCTTCATAAATGTAGAAAGAAACTCATGGGTGGCACTACTCTACCACTGAACGCCACTCATTATAGCTCGATGGTTAACTGAGCTAAAACGACAGATTGAGGCTAGTCCAACGACTGATGAGTGTCAAAAATATTTGGTACTTAACCTGAGGTTTGGATAAGGAATGTTCCAACTCATTGTTGCTAAAGCACAACTTAGTTTTTTCCTTGTCTAGCCAGCAAGATTTAGGGAAAACAAGGCGAATTTACGCACCAATAGCTGGCTATTGGAAGTGAATTCAACGCAGTTAGCGCTATAACTGGCTGCTAGAAAGGCATTAATTATCCGCAGCTCAGGTTACTTAGATTAAGTATGTTAGAAAAACAAAAAGGAGGGAGTTAAACGACCTCACGGCGACTACAGCATAGGTTTACATCAGCCGTGGTCGAGAGCAAACTGAAAAGGCCAATGACAAAATCACTGGCCTCTTAAAACCGTCAACCAATTTTAGGATGGGATATTTTTGTTTGGTTTAGAACTTAGGCCCACCGCCACCGAACATGCCCGGCGGCATCATACCTTTCATGTTCTTCATCATTTTCATCATGCCGCCTTTGCCTTTCATCTTCTTCATCATCTTCTGCATTTGGGTAAATTGCTTCAGCAACTTATTAATGTCTTGTACTTGCGTACCAGAACCCGCAGCGATACGCTTTTTACGCGAGCCTTTGATGATTTCAGGACGTGCACGCTCTTTTGGCGTCATTGAGCTTATGATAGCTTCCATTTGGTTAAAGGTCTTATCATTTACTTGACCTTTTACCGCATCCGGCAAGTTCGACATACCAGGCAGCTTTTCCATCATCGACATCATACCGCCCATGTTTTTCATCTGGCGCAGCTGCTCAGCAAAATCTTCCAGTGTAAAACCATCGCCTTTAAAGACTTTCTCAGCCACTTTTTGGGCTTTGTCTTTATCGACTTTCATTTCGACTTCTTCAATAAGCGACAGTACGTCGCCCATACCTAGAATTCGAGATGCAACACGGTCAGGGTGGAATGGCTCTAAGGCATCGGTTCTTTCACCCACACCGATAAACTTAATGGGTTTACCTGTAATATGACGAATAGACAGAGCCGCACCACCGCGCGCATCACCGTCCGTCTTGGTTAAGATAACACCGCTGAGTGGCAGCGCTTCATCAAAGGCTTTTGCTGTATTTGCAGCATCCTGACCTGTCATTGAGTCAACGACAAATAAGGTTTCAATTGGATTAATCGCCGCGTGTAAATCTTTGATTTCATCCATCATGTCTGCATCTACGTGCAAACGACCTGCGGTATCCACAAGTACCACATCAATGAACTTTTTCTTCGCGTGAGAAATAGCACCCGTTGCGATATCTACCGGCTTTTGTGAAATATCACTGGGGAAGAACTCGACGTCAACTTCTGCTGCTAACGTTTCAAGCTGTTTGATAGCTGCAGGACGATAAACGTCAGCACTCACCACCAACACAGATTTCTTTTTGCGCTCTTTAAGGAATTTAGCCAGCTTACCAACACTGGTGGTTTTACCCGCACCTTGAAGACCTGCCATCATGACGACAGCTGGCGGCTGCGCGTTTAGGTTCAGCTCCTCGTTGGCCTCACCCATCGACTTTTCAAGTTCTTCGCGAACAATCTTGATGAAAACCTGGCCTGGGCTCAGACTCTTTGTGACTTCTACACCAACCGCGCGTTCTTTTACTTGTTTTACAAAGTCGCGCACAACCGGCAAGGCAACGTCAGCCTCAAGCAATGCCATGCGTACTTCACGGAGTGTTTCTTTAATATTGTCTTCAGTTAGTCGGCCACGGCCACTGATGTTTTTAAGCGTTTTTCCTAAACGCTCTTGGAGGTTTTCAAACATGTATCGGTTCCAAAATCTCGAAATTGTCGGGCATTATACTGATATGCGAGCCACTAATACAGTATTCAAGCCGATTGTTCTGCTTTTTACGCTTTCGTTGAACGAAAATAAGAATAAGTTAACGGATTGAAATAAAACCCTATGCAAGCGCAGAGGCTTTAAATACAATAGCTAAAAAAGGAAAGCAAAAATTAGGCACTTATTTTTATGTTGATTGTTAGCTTGTCATTAATCGCCTGTCTCTTTTACGTCATGGCCACTAGCCATGTTTTATCGCGCTTATTTGACAAACAAGGTCCAGATCAAAAGAAAACCTTAATATTAAGCACCGTCGCCATTTTGACTCATATGCTAGTGTTGGTGAATTCAGTGTTTACGCATCAAGGACAAGATCTCAGTACCGTCAACGTTGCCTTGTTAACCTGTTGGGTTATCGTTGTTTCTGTAACGACCGTATCTTTACGCTTCCCTGCAACACTATTACTACCTGTGGTGTATGGCTTTGCCGCTATTTTGTTATTAGCAAGCCTGTTTATTCCGCACCATATTATTATGCATACAATAAACATAGATATTGGTCTCGTTTTGCATATCTCACTTTCTTTGTTGGCTTACTGCGTACTTATCATCGCCACGCTCTACGCCATTCAATTTATGTTTATTGATAAACGTCTAAAACAGCGGGATTTGGCGATTATGACCAGCCATCTACCGCCACTTATGCAAGTGGAAAGGCAGCTTTATCAACTGTTATTTGTAGGCACAGGTTTATTAACGCTGGCATTGGCATCCGGCTTTTACTTTTTAGACGGTATGTTCGCCAAAGAGACTATTCACAAAACCATTTTATCTATCGTTGCATGGCTTATTTATGTCGTCGTCGCATTTGGGCATAGGCAGTTCGGCTGGCGCGGTAAGTCTGTGGTGATTTCAATCATAGCGGCTTCTGGCATCGTGACTTTAGGTTACTTTGGTAGTCGCTTTATACAAGAAGTGATTTTAGGCAGGTTTTAAACTTTAACTTGACTATCGTAACTCACTAACGCTTAATACTCTTTCGTAAGTAAAAAAGGGATCCACTGTTGGAAGACATATCGACCAGCGCCTTGTTTATCATACTCGGCGTGCTCATTTTGATGTCGGCTTATTTTTCTAGTTCAGAAACCGGTATCATGTCAATCAACCGTATTCGTCTACGCCATCTTGAAAAAGAGAATCACCGTGGTGCGAAGCGTGTAAGTAACCTCCTTAACCGTCCTGATAGACTGATTGGTCTGATCCTGATCGGAAATAACCTCGTCAATATTGCCGCTGCACAAGTTGCAACCATCATTGGATTACGCCTGTATGGCGATATGGGTATCGCAGTAGCTACTTTTGGCCTCACACTCGTGGTCCTTATCTTCGCTGAAGTTACACCTAAGACTCTCGCAGCTTTATACCCTGAGAAAGTCGCGTTTCCAAGCTCTGTTATCCTAAAAGTGTTGTTGAAGGTCTTGTTTCCTTTGGTTGTTGCGACCAACTGGATCACCAATGGTATGTTACGTTTGGTCGGGATCACACCACAAGAGATTGAAGAGCACAGCCTAAGTAAAGAAGAATTAAAAACCGTGGTAAATGAGTCAAGCGCTATGTTACCCTCAAACCACCAAAACATGCTCACTTCTATCTTAGACTTAGATCACGTGACCGTAGAAGACATTATGATCCCACGCAGTGAAATCAATGCGATAGATATCAATGACGAGTGGAAAGATATAGCTCGCCAGCTCACGAATGCGCAGCACACCCGAGTGCTACTTTACCGTGACCAAATTGATGATGCGGTTGGTTTTATTCACGCTCGTGATGCGCTACGCCTACTGACAAAAGAGCAGTTTGATAAGCCGTCACTACTGCGTGCGGTAAGAGAGATTTACTATGTACCAGAGAATACCTCGCTCAATACACAGCTGATCAAATTCCAAGAAGCCAAAGAGCGTATTGGTCTTGTTGTTGATGAGTATGGTGACATTCAAGGTCTGGTTACGCTTGAAGATATTCTTGAAGAAGTCGTAGGTGACTTTACCACCACGCAGACGCGTGCGCCGAGCGAAGACGTAAACATGCAACGTGATGGCTCAGTTATGGTTGACGGCAGTGTAAACGTGCGTGACTTAAATAAAGAAATGAGTTGGGACTTACCTACCGAAGGCCCTAAAACCCTCAGCGGCCTGATTGTTGAGCACCTTGAAGATATTCCAGATGCGCCTCTTGGCTTAACGATTTCTGGTTATAAGATGGAAGTCATTGAGATCAAAGAAAACATGATCAAGATGGTGAAAATTTCTTCTAATACTAATTAGCTTAACTAATTGGTATAACTCTTAAGCAAGTAAAAACTAAACTCAGTTGCGGTGTTAAAAGTAACACCGCAATGTACTCAAGAAAAAATTCTCTCGAACCAGTTCTTATCTAAATCATCTTCACAGCGTTTAAGTTGAACGGCATAGCGCGCAGCACGATGCTTTACCTTATTTGCGACTTGCATTAACCATTTCTTATTTTTATAAGTACCACGACGATAACCGCCCCAGCCTTCATGATAATTGAGATATTGTGCGTAAGCGTCCCACTTAGACACGCCGTTTACTTTGTGAGTCTTATATACGAACCAAGCCATAAAATCGATGGCGTCTTCAAAGTCATCGCGATCTGCACCTGAGTTTCCAGTTTCACGAATATAATCAGACCAGGTCGGAGTTTTGGCTTGAGAGTAGCCATAAGCAGAGCTCACTCTGCCAACAGGAATAAACCATAGGAAGTATTCCATTGGAGGCGCCGCATCGTGACGAAAAGAGCTTTCTTGGTACATCATGCTCATCAGTACATGCTTTGGTGAACCCCATTTTTCTTGAGCATCACGAGCGTCATAGTACCAATCTTCTTTTTCCTCAAAAATCTTACAAATATCATGAGGTTGTTTAGGTGGTGCAGTAGCACATCCGGATAAAACAGCGGCGAGGCTAATTAAAATTAATTTTTTTTGCATTTTTTTCGAAACCTAATGAACTTTTACAATTTGCATTGGTCTGAACTTATGAATGCAGCAGTTTAGCATTGTTTCATCCCTGAAATTTATTTGCGCAGCCTTATGGCTGCGCTTTTTTATGCCTTGTGCATTATGCCCTTGAAAAATAATCGTCAAGGAAAATCGTGAAATCCACCGTGTCAGCAGCTCTAACCGCAGCCTCATCTTCGAAAGACTGACGTGCAAATGACTTCAGCGTATCTTCATCGTAATAACCGTATTTGATATCTTGATGAAGTTGCTTATATTTTTTCGCAAGTTCAATGCCCATTGAGCCTTGTTCTAAGGTACGACTCTTCAGTTGAGATAGCAACTGCCCAGAAAAAGTAAGTGCAGGTGTTTCAATTGACAACATTAATTTTTCCACTGTTGCCACGTAGACTGATTTTTCGGTACTCGCATCTAACATTTTTGCGACTTTGAGTAAGTCTGTAAAAATCTCTGTGCCCCACTGCTTCACACTCACAGGCTCACCCGCTTTACTCAGTTCAAGTGCTGTGCAGCGACCTTGGTTAACCACCTGATGTAAATTCTTACCAGCGAGCTTTTGCGCTTCAAACGAAAGCTCAGGGCTTGGCTTTAACAAACAATAGGTTAAGAACACATCGAGGAAGTGGATTTGCTCAAGACTGACACCAGTATGCTCGAATGGGTTAACATCCAGCGCACGAATTTCGATATATTCGATACCACCACGTTCAAGTGCCTGAGTCGGCGTTTCACCAGACTTGGCATTGCGCTTTGGTCTAATTGGCGAGTAGAACTCATTTTCAATTTGTAAAATGTTGCGATTCAGCTGTTTTGGCTCTGCTGCTCGATAGTCTGGAATTTCATGATATAAGTCGGAGCGACAACGAATGGCTTGTCGCAAGCCCGCAATATACTCATCCAGATCGTTATACATCACCTTAAGCGAGCTTTGTGCGCTATTGGTATAACCTAAATCACCCAGTCTAAGCGCCGTGCCATATTCAAGGTAGATGGAGCCATTTTCTAGCTTACTAAATGGCAAGTCGCTCTTTTTGCCTTGCAAAAATGACGGACAAAGCGCAGGAGATGCGCCAAACAGGTAGCTTATCAGCCACATTTCACGCTTGAAATTACGAATAAGGCCTAAATACTGCTGGGAGATAAATGATTGTTGAGGGTTATCATCTTCAGACATCACTTGCAGACTTTGCCATACGGTCTCTGGAAACGAAATATTGAAGTGCACACCCGCAATGGCCTGCATCATGCTGCCATAACGGTTTTTTAGCCCTTCACGATATAGCGTTTTCATTTTGCCGATATTAGAGGTGCCAAACTGCGCTAGGACAATATCTTCTTCATCCTCAATAAAGCATGGCATCGACAAAGGCCACAGTAACTCATCACCCATATTCGCCAAAGTAAACTTCTGTAGATCAGAAAGTTGCGCTAATGTCTCTTGTGGGTCTTCACTCACAGGGGTGATAAATTCGAGTAGCGACTCAGAAAAATCAGTGGTGATATGGCCATTGGTCAGTGCGTGGCCCGTCTTTTCTGGATGCGGTGTTTTCGCTATTTTTCCCGACCCTTGGATCCGCAATGCCTCACGTTCGATACCTCTTTTGATACCTTTGAAAACGCCGCGATGCGCGCCGTCAGACAATAAGTCCAGCTTAGTGTTTAAGTCTAATTGTTTCAAAAATTCTTCCTCGAACCTACAGGCCAATTTCAAGTTTATGGGGTCGAAACCAAATTATACCAAGTGTATTCATTAAATGAGTGATTTAAACCGAGCAATCAATTTAAATATGGCTACTTTTAGTACACTTAGGCCTTAATAATAACTTTGCCAACATGCTTACCACTTTCCATACAGTGGTGAGCCTGCGCAATATCCGCCATCGCAAAGTAATGACTTACGTTGATGCTGATTTTGCCAGCTTGGTACGCCTGATACAAATATTTAAGATCGCCTAAATTACTCGCAACCAACATCCCCTCAGCCTTTACACCCCTTGTCGTGGCTCGCTCACAGACGATTTCTTTGGTGACGCTGGGAATAGTCACTAGGTGCGAATCCGGCTTCATCGAGTCGACACACTGTAATGCAATATCGCCACCAATTAAGTCCAGTAAATCGCATTCAACTTGGTGCTGATAAAATTCGTCATAACTTATTGCCGTTACCTTGAGCTTCGACAACAATTCGTGCTCAGGGCGGGTCGAGACAGCGATGACTTTTCGCCCTTGGAGCTGTGCTAGTTGAATTGCTAAATGCCCCACGCCACCGGTTGGTGCCAATACATATAGTGGACGATTATGATTCGAAAATTTATCTAGCGCTTGTTTTGCCGTAAGACCCGCAAGACAAAGACCTGCAATATCTGGATTTTCTTGCAAAGAAACCTTGATGAGCTCTGCCTCAAGCGCCACTACATAATCACTATAAGTTCCGGGGTTACTTGCAAATCCAATCATACCGATGACAAGGTCGCCTACTTTAAATTGGTTATCTGGGCCATAAACCTCAACCACCTCACCATACAGATCATATCCGAGCGGCAAAAAGGCACCTGCGCCTTTTTGCGCCGCAACATAACCAAGACCTTGCCTGGTTTTCACTTCAATAGGATTAACGCTGGTACTGTTTACTTTTATGCGCACTTGGCCTGAACTAAGCGCTGGCAAGGAAATGGTGGTACTACACAGCTGATTGCTATCACCAAATTCGTAGATACCGTAAGTGGTTGACTTATTTATCATATGCGGCTTTCTTAAAAGACAGTTTGTTATCTTTGTAGAATACGCGAAAGGGTAAGGAGTTTGAAGAAATTTACAGTATGGGAAGGAAAAACGCCCTTACAGTATGGCTGTAAGAGCGTTTAGCTATATTAATGATTGAACACTATCTGGTCGTCAACAACCTCGACTTTAATGGTATCTCCAGTCACAAACTTACCTTGTAACAAGTCCTGCGCCAACGGGTTTTCAATATATTGTTGCACTGCTCGTTTTAGAGGACGGGCACCATATACAGGATCAAATCCGCTTGCAGCGATTTTATCAAGCGCGGCGTCACTGAGCTCAAGCGCAAAGCCTTTTTCAGTTAAGCGTTTACTCAATCTGTCTAACTGGATACTCGCAATTTCTTTAATATGTTCATTGATAAGCGGGTGGAACACCACAGTTTCATCAATACGGTTAATAAATTCAGGTCTAAACTGACTCGCGAGCACGGCCATAACACGCTCTTTGAGTGTCGCGTAGTCGTTATTTCCTGCTTGCTCTTGAATGACATCCGACCCTAAATTCGAGGTCATGATGATCACCGCATTTTTAAAATCAACCGTGCGACCTTGACCATCAGTCAAGCGACCATCGTCCAAGACCTGCAATAAGATATTAAATACATCTGGATGCGCTTTTTCCACTTCATCAAGCAAAATCACAGAATAAGGACGACGCCTTACCGCTTCTGTCAAATAGCCACCTTCTTCGTAGCCAACATAACCAGGAGGTGCGCCAACCAAGCGCGCAACTGAGTGTTTTTCCATAAACTCGGACATATCAATGCGCACCATGGCATCTTCCGTATCAAACATAAAGTTGGCTAACGCTTTGGTCAGCTCCGTTTTACCAACCCCTGTTGGACCTAAGAACAAGAACGAACCAATTGGGCGATTTGGGTCTGCAAGCCCGGCTCGTGAGCGACGGATAGCGTTGGCAACCGCATTAACAGCTTCGTCTTGACCAATCACTTTTTTGTGAAGCTCGTCTTCCATTTGCAGTAACTTTTCACGCTCACCTTGAAGCATTTTTGCGACTGGGATCCCTGTCCAGCGCGATAAAATTTCTGCAATTTCATCTTCACCGACCTGATTTTTTAAAAGACTCATTTCCTGCATTTCAGCCTGAGAAGCAAGGTCTAGTTTTCGCTCAAGCTCAGGGATCCGACCGTATTGCAGTTCGGACATACGTTGCAAGTCACTTGCTCGACGCGCGACTTCTAGATCTAAACGCGCTTGCTCAAGCTCAGCTTTAATCACTTGCGTGCCTTGTAGTGAGGCTTTTTCGGCATTCCACACTTCATCCAGCTCTCGATACTCAGCTTCTAATTCATTAATGAGCGTTTGCATCTCAGTACGACGCTTTTGACTCGCTTCATCTTTCTCTTTTGCCAGCGCGTTATCTTCCAATTTTAGTTGGATAATACGGCGCTCTAGTCTGTCTAATTGCTCCGGCTTTGAGTCAATTTGCAGCCGAATTGAAGACCCTGCTTCGTCTATCAAATCGATAGCTTTATCTGGAAGCTGTCTGTCTGAGATATAACGATGTGATAAATTAGCCGCAGCGACAATCGCAGGATCGGTAATATCCACCGAGTGGTGCAATTCGTAACGCTCTTTTAAGCCACGTAGAATCGCGATTGTGTCCTCTACGGTTGGCTCTGCAACAAATACTTTTTGGAAACGACGCTCGAGTGCCGCGTCCTTTTCAATATACTGACGATACTCATCAAGCGTGGTCGCCCCTACACAGTGAAGCTCACCACGTGCGAGTGCGGGTTTTAGCATGTTGCCAGCATCCATTGCACCGTCGGTTTTGCCCGCCCCCACCATAGTATGGATTTCATCAATAAAGAGAATAACTTGGCCTTCTTCTTTAGCCAGCTCATTTAATACCGACTTCAGGCGCTCTTCAAACTCACCACGATATTTGGCTCCTGCCACCAATGCGCCCATATCTAGCGATAGTACGCGCTTACTTTTCAAACCTTCAGGAACTTCACCGTTGATAATACGCTGCGCGAGCCCCTCAACAATGGCGGTTTTACCAACGCCCGGTTCACCGATAAGTACAGGGTTGTTTTTAGTACGGCGCTGTAGCACTTGAATAGTGCGGCGAATTTCGTCGTCACGGCCAATAACCGGATCAAGCTTACCTTGCTCAGCACGCTCAGTGAGATCGATGGTAAATTTCTCAAGAGCTTGGCGAGTGTCTTCGGCATTAGGGTCATCCACTTTTTGACCCCCTCGAATAGCCTTAATAGCTTGCTCGATCTTTGGCTGGGTGATGTTAAGCGCTTTGAAAATCTCGCCTAATGGGCCTTTATCTTCGCACGCAGCAAAAACAAATAACTCGCTGGAGATATATTTATCTTTACGTTTTTGTGCATATTTATCACACAGATTGATCAGTGAAATAAGGTTATTTGAAAGCTGTACATCACCACCTACACCTTCTACTTTAAATAGCTTTTCAATGGTTTGTGACAACTTAGTATTAAGCTCGTCGGCGCTCACACCTGCTTGTGCTAATAATGCGCGCACACTTGAGCCGCTCTGCTGGAGCAAAGCGTACATTAAATGAACAGGTTCAATAAATTGGTGATCGCGCCCAAGCGCTAATGACTGCGCATCGGAAAGCGCAGCTTGGAATTTGCTTGTAAATCTATCTAAACGCATGATTTATTTACCCATATAAAATATCGAATTACCTTATTTATGGGTATTAACTGAACGAAGATCAAGCGTAAAAGTAATAATTTACCCTGATTATTTGCGCCAAATCAAAGTTGCCATACGGCCCGTTGTTTTGTCTCTACGATAGGAAAAATACTGCTCGGACATAGTTACTGTACAGTGTTTATCGCCGTAAAAATCCTTTACACCTTGCTCGCGTAATAACGATTGTGCAAGCTCGAAAATATCCGCAAGATATTTACCGTCTTTTTTAGCAACAAATGCCGTATTTCGTTGCGCCTCAAAAGCCTGTACTACGTCTTCACCCACCTCGAATGCACTAGGCCCAATCGCAGGGCCAAACCATACACAGATCTCTTCAGGTGCACAGTTAAACTTAGCCAGTGTTTGCGAGATAATTCCAGCAGCGAGAGGCTTCCAACCACCATGGATAGCGGCTACCTCTTCACCATCTTTTGATGCAAGCAGAATGGGTAAGCAGTCTGCTGTCATGATAGCCAGTGGCGTTTGACGCAAGCGAGTGTATAAGGCATCGGCTTGATGGACCTGCGCGATTTCAAACTGCTCGTCGACCACCACCACTTCAGCGCCATGTACTTGCTCAAGCCATACAATCGGGTTGGCCACATAACCATGTAAAATTCGACGGTTTTCGGCTACATGTTCAGCATTATCACCAACATGAAAGGCTAGATTAAAGCTATCATACGGCGGTGCTGAAACACCGCCCTTTCGCGTTGTTGATAATGTCCCAACAAATTGGGTTAATGGCCACTGAGCAAGTTGCATCTTATAACGTTAAATCCGGGTTTTCTTTGGTATCTTCTCTAAGCGCTGCCACCAGCTTAATCATATCTTCAGGCACAGGCGCTTCCCATGTCATCTTCTCGCCAGTAATAGGGTGAGCGATACTCAGTTTTATAGCATGCAATGCCTGACGTTTAAACTCTCTTAATTGCTCGGTTAATCCTTGAGTCGCATTTCTTGGTGGACGAGGACGGCCGCCATAGAGCTGATCGCCAATTAGCGGGTGATTCAAATACGCCATATGTACACGAATTTGGTGCGTTCTACCGGTTTCTAGGCGCAGGCGAAGGCGCGTGTGTGCTCGAAACTTTTCAGCAACACGGTAATGAGTGATAGCTGGCTTGCCCATCTCATGTACTGCCATATGTGTACGCTTAGTTGCGTGACGACCGATTGGCTTTTCAATCATGCCACCTGCGGTCATCGTGCCATTACAAACTGCTTCGTATTCACGTGTGAAGTTTTCACGCGCTTGTAGATTCTTCACCAAGTGCGTTTGTGCTTGAATGGTTT
Organism: Pseudoalteromonas sp. CO342X; assembly: GCF_004208915.1. Taxonomy (NCBI): domain Bacteria; kingdom Pseudomonadati; phylum Pseudomonadota; class Gammaproteobacteria; order Alteromonadales; family Pseudoalteromonadaceae; genus Pseudoalteromonas; species Pseudoalteromonas sp. CO342X. The sequence goes on along the minus strand of NZ_SGPH01000013.1, from coordinate 25,977 downwards.
TCGCCACGACCATTAGACCGGTAGTGTCTTTATCCAGACGGTGTACGATACCAGCACGAGGCACGTTAATGATTTCTGGGTGATGGTGCAGCAGAGCATTTAACACAGTGCCATCTGGGTTACCGGCACCGGGGTGAACCACCAGCCCCATCGGCTTGTTTATCACAAGAATGTCATCATCTTCGTAAACAATGTCTAACTCTATATCTTGCGCTTCGTATTCGCGCTGTGCTTCGATAACCGTCTCGATAGCAACACTTTCACCACCAAGTAACTTTTCACGAGGGGTGTTGAATACTTCACCATCTACGGTGACTTTATCTTCAAGGATCCAAGTTTTTATTCTTGAACGAGAAAAATCCGGGAACAATTGCGCCAATATTTGGTCTAGACGTTTACCACCGAGTTCGACTGGAACCTCCGCTTGGAGGGAAATTTGCTCTGACATCTGAAACTTTACCTAATTTACCAGTGCAAGCCGTGCTCGACTGGGTTAGAATCGTATTAATGCATAGTTTACTCGGTTTTGCCGAGTTGGCCTAGCCGAAGAAAACAAAGGTAGTAAAATAAAATGATTAAAAACTTAAGGACACACGCCTTTAGGCTGGCGTTAGCCGCGTCTGTTTTGGGTTTGGCAGCCTGTTCATCCGCACCAGAACAAGAAGATATTGAACGCGTACCAAACAAATCCGCCCAAGCGCTTTATGAAGATGCTAAACAAACATTAGATTCCGGTTTATATGCCCGCGCCATTGAATTATTGAGTGCGATTAATGCTCGTTACCCGTTTGGCCCTTATGCAAGACAAGTTCAAATGGACTTAGTCTATGCATATTATCAAACAGGTAACACTGACCAAGCACTTGCCACTATTGATCGTTTTATTCGCTTAAATCCAAATCATAAAGACCTAGACTACATGTACTACATGCGAGGTTTGGTAAGTATTAAAGCCGACGAAAACGCATTCCAAGAATATTTTGGTGTAGACAGAGCCGACCGCGATGCCAATCGTACCCGTGTTGCTTTTCAGGATTTAACCACGTTAGTTAAAAACTACCCAAACAGTCCGTATGCACCAGAGGCGAAAAAACGTTTAGTTTGGCTACTAAACAAAATGGCTCGTTACGAGCTGAGAGTCGCTGAATATTACTTCGAGCGTGAAGCATACCTTGCCGCAGCAAACCGTGGTAAATATGTAGTAGAACACTACTCTCAAAGTAGTTATCTGACCCAAGCTTTTGACATTATGGAAAAAAGCTACCGCAAACTCGGCCTGCCAGACCTTGCGGATAATGTGAAAAAAGCCAAATCGGTTAACGCACGTAACAAATAAATACACTGTTAAGTCACGATATCACCGATGTCGTGACTTCTCTCCCACCAACACTCGCCTTCAAGCATTCTACAGCAGTAAAAAATACTTGTTTTCTGTACATAGACATTAGCCGTCAGCCGTCAGCCGTCAGCCGTCAGCCGTCAGCATATTTTATTTGATTGTAGTTGTAATAAAGAAGGAATTAGGCTGCCCATAATAGAAGGTAAGCAGCCTTAAAAGGTAAGCATTTGACTTAACAGCGCATTAAATCGCTTCTTCGTCCTCTTCACCTGTACGGATCCGAACCACGCGCTCAACATCGGTCACAAAGATTTTACCATCACCAATTTTGCCCGTTTGTGCGGTTTTTAGGATAACTTCAATGGCTCTGTCAACGTCTTCATCTGCGGTAACAATATCAAGTTTTACTTTAGGCAAGAAATCTACCATATATTCAGCACCGCGATATAACTCAGTATGACCTTTCTGACGACCAAAACCTTTTACTTCACATACCGTCATACCTGTGATCCCCACATCCGAAAGCGCTTCTCGGACATCATCAAGTTTAAACGGTTTAATTATTGCTTCTATTTTCTTCATGACTATCTCGATTCCTTTGGTATAGCGTCGATTTTAGACAATCCGCTTGCCCAAGGCAAACAAAGACATTGAAAGTTGAAGTGATTTCACGCAATAATAGTAATCATAAATTATTACTTTTTGATTGTGAGGCGGTAATGAAACAATCAGCAGGATTCAATCTACTAGAACTGATGATAACCATCGCTATATTGGCTATCGTATTGGCCATTTCATTTAGCTTTGATGGCAACCTGCTGCAACGCAACCGAGCTGAGTCCTTCTTGCAAGAATTACAGCGCAATATCGCTTTTGCTCGTGTAAAAGCAACCGCAGCAGACGAAATTGTCATTCTCTGCCCAGCTCCCCCAGCCAATATTCAAGCTAGGACTGCATTCACTTGCCAAGATAATTGGGCAACGAACAGAATTAGCGTGTTTGTTGATAGTGATAAAAATGGCACATTTAGCAATGGTGATACTATCCATAGAACGATGGAGGTCGTAGGCGATAACGACACTATGGTATTTTCTGGTGACAATCGTCTAAGGTTTGATTCAAGTGGACTCTTAAGTGGTTCAAACGCCGGAAATTTTACCTATTGTCCTGGTAGTGACGACAACAATCAGCAGTTGAGTGTTTCAACCGCTGGCACAGCATTATATCGAGGAAATACAACAGATACCTGTGGATAACCACAAAAGTACTGATGCGCAAAATATCTCTAAGTTCCAATCTTGCCTTTAATATATAAACGACTAGGCTTAAAGAAAATATAAAACGAGGCAAAGGATATGCATCGTCATATGGGTTTTTCCCTATTGGAATCTTTAGTGTGTTTGGCGATTATCACCATCGTCAGTTTATTTTCTCTTCCCAGTCTTACGACTTTATTTCAGTTTGATAAACCAAAAATAAAACTAGAAGCGTTGCGACGAGCCATTAATTTTGCTCGCATTCAGGCCGTTGCAAGTGGTGCAACCGTTACTTTATGCCCACTGAAAAACAATCGCTGCGACGACAAAGAATGGCATACTCAGTTAACGGTTTTTATCGACTACCACCCTCAAGGTGAGTTTTCAGGCGATGATTATAAATTAGCGGTTGTGGACTCAGTAGACTCAGGTGACAAGCTCACCTACCCAAGAAACGCCATTATATTTCGCCGCTTTGGCCATCTCGCGGGACTCTATAACGGTACTTTTGTCTATTGTAACGCAAGTTCTACCGTGGGGTTGTCGTTGTCAGTTAGCTACACTGGGAGAAGCACTCTAAAAGATACTGATGAGTGTCAAAAGTAAATAACCTAAGCTCGGGGATAGTTAGTATTAATACAAAGGGGAGTTAACTACTCCCCCCGAAAATTAACGTTCCCAGCACCTATCTATAGCGTCTTGATTGGTTGTCCCAGTCACACCACGAACCCCAAGTTCATCAATAGTTAAAGCTGGGCACTGTTCATCGCCTCGAACCGGCCCTGCTGCGGCTGTTGCAACGATTCTAAAGGTATCTGCAGTAACGTTTTCAAGTGTTACATTGAAATAACCATTTTCCGTTGCCGTCGCTACACCGATTGCCGCTAGATTATCGCTGTAAACTCTATTATCAACAAAAAACTGCTCTTGCTTATTCGCGGCATCAAGTAACAAAGTCATGGCATCAGCCCTTGCCCCTCTTCTCACATACTCAGTGTAATTAGGGTACGCAATCGCAGAGAGAATACCGATGATCACCACCACTATCATTACTTCTATCAAGGTAAAACCTGATATTGCTTTGTCTAGGGTACTATTTCTTCTCATCGCTATCTTCCCTCTTATAAATGTAAAGTTGTCTTGTTCTGATACCCGAAGTTTTATTTTTAAAGATAATAACCTTGTCGTCATCTCCCACAACTGGCACTGGTTCCCCTGGTATTCCCGGCGGTACAAATGGATTGCTGCCATCAGCTATAATCCCAGGGCCTGCGATATAAGGAACTCTTTTGCCCTTTTCATCTTTGCGTACAACTAGAGTCGGCGTATCCGGTAAATCCTGTGAAGTAACATAAGTTTTACCTGTACCATAATGTAAATGGAACATGTAAAGCTGCCCTTTACCACCTGTTAATGTGCATTGTTGGGTTGTCTGATCTGCTGGTGTAAATGAAGTAAAGTATGCGACTCCTCCAATAACAGTAGCTCCAGAGAGCGACTTTTCGCCCCCTGATAACTGATACTTCCAGCCATTAAACTTAGCCAGCTCTACTTCTAGTTCAATAAAGTCGTCAATATTGTCTACAGCATTCCCAAATGGATCGTTCTTCATTTCCATTAAATCAGAAATTAATATAGGGTCTGGAATGTCATTTACAAATGACTGAGTCTTCGTATGTACGTCCCTAATCATGAAAAGGTAGTCAGTCACACTTGAATCTGTCGGCTTAGAGCGATTACCACTACCAATAACAATGGCATCAAACGGCGTATCTCTGCGCTCCTTAATCAAATTCCCGTTATATCTAGTCTCTGTTACCTTACTATAAAAGGTGCGAGCAATATTTGGACGATAAAAGAAGCGTCTATCCTCATCAGCAAAGCTACTCCCCAAACGCGCCAACTCAAAATGAGTCCAAGGCTCAGTACTATCAGATGGGTTTGGACCGGGTATATCAATTCTCCAGATACTCCCTGCGGTATCCGCTAAATAAATTCTATCAATATAGCCATCGTAATCTGAGTCCGTTAACGTTGGCTCCGCAACAATACTGTGCTTACCTTTAAACGCATCTCCAGTGAGCGACCAAACGATATCAGCATTGTTTGACATGATATCAACCATGTAAATCCCTACGCCTTTATCATTATCATCGCTACGCGAAACATTGTCTTTATTGGTATTGTATCCTGCTGCAAAAACCAATACAGGTCTATCCTTTTGCTTTTCAATGAAAGTCACCACGGGCTTGGACCACGTTTGCCCCAAGTTCTTAAACTTGTTTGAATCACCGGAAATAGGCCCACCCCACAATAGTTTGGGTGAATCTGGATTGGTAATATCAAAGCCATAGTATTTATTGCCGCCGCGGCGCATTCCCACAAAGGCCCAAACCTTATCACCCGCTTCCACCTTACGATTTTTATTCACATCGTGAAAGTACACAGTAATAGGTCCATCTAAGCCATACAGTTTCGTTTCTGCTTTACGTGTTTTGACTGGATTCAGGATAGGTAATAAAGAACCTGGGATAAATGCCCAGCTTTCAGTTACGCTATTACCTTGATCTTTAAACATATGAAGCATGCCGGCGTTGGTGCCAATGAGCACGCGAATATCGCCATTGCCATAGTCGACCGTTGCAGGCTTTGAGTGTAGGGGATCGGCGAATATGTCTGGCCTTCTTTCAGATCTCAAACCGTCACCATCATCATCGTCGACGTCTTGACCTATCGCCCAATTAAAAATACTTTGTATCTCACTTTTACTTGCACCGCTTAACTCCATTGCTGTGGCAAGTTTAGTTAAATTACCATAGGCACTTTCGGCGTTATTATAGGTGAAATCAACTAAATCACCGCCACCAAAATCAGACAGTACTTTTCTAGTAACCTGATTTTCAAGCGCATAGTTAACTCCTCCTTTTTCAATATTGTTGCCATCTTTTGATTCCGCTTGCGACCAATATGTTGTGATATTGCTATCAATCGCACCTTTATCATTTATCGCTTTAGTCAGTTCCTGACCTACTATCTCTGTGCCCACAAACTTAAGCTTTTTCAGGTTGCCACGCCAGCGAGTATGTGTCTCTGGTTTAAACTGAGTGTAATAAAGTGCATCACCTGTTTGGGTTTGATCTTCTGCATTGGCAGACACCGTTGGTGAACTAAAACTTGCACTTACATTTCTGATATTGGTAATCGTGGTTTTGAGTACGTCTGACAACTCTTCCGCAGTATGAGCATGAAAATATTGCCCACCACCTTGCGCCGCGGTTTCCTTCAGCAGCTTCTTGCCTGTACCAGACATACCGTTACCAAAACCGATTGTAAACACACGTGCAAAGTCGTGTTCATCAGGCGTAGAAGGGTATAAGTCAACTTTAACTTGAGACGTACCGCGCATTGTTTTAGCCAAAGCTGGTAAATAGTTTTTGGTAACACCAGAGCCTTCATTAATGTCGAAATAGTTAGGGTAGGCGCCATACACTGAGTAATATTCATTAACGATACTTGTGTTAGAGTCAGTATCACTGGTAGGGTCGCCATCCGTCATTAAAATTAAGTTGATTGACGTATCACACCGCTCTTCTTCGCCACGCACGGGCTTAAACGCAGAAATATAGTCGTTACCACGTTCTATCCCCTTATCCCTGTCGTTTCCGCCATTGGTCCCCCAATATACGTCACCACCTTTAAGGTAGTTATATAACTCCCAAAGCGTTTCTGACAGCGGCGTAGAACCACTTGCTGGTAATGCGTTGATCTTATCAACAATATCGCTGCGGCTACTGCCAATCCCATTAAGAATATAACCCCCACTCGAAGAATAAAGTCGAGACAGGCCAAATCTAATATCATCATTATCACTAACTAAACTGCGCATTGCATTTTGTGCTACTTTTAGACGGCTATCCGCGCAGCCCTGAACGGCTTGATTGTACTGATTTGCTTGATAACAGTTACTACCGTTAAAGCACTCTGTTTCTCGGTAGCCATAACGTGTTTCATAACGCCAGCCAGTCCACACGCGATATGAGTAACGCTCATAACACGCCTTACCATTTTGTGAGTCCCACGCCATGCTGCCTGATGTATCGAACAACATCAGTACCCGAGGTTGCTCACGAGTAGAAACATTATGTTTAACATAAAGCTCAATGTCTTCCGCTTGAGCGGTTTGTGATAGCGCTATTAATGCAACTATCGTGTATATTAACTTATTCATATCAGTTACTCGAAAAAGGCTGTTAATTTGAAACGCTCACAATTTCCTGACCAATTCCCATCACTATGGTGACGTTGTGACGTCCCCTATCACCATATTCCACAGTGGCTTCGACTTCCGTCATGTTGCACACAAACCCCTCTGTATAGTCGTATTGACGTGGACAAAACAGCTCTAGCTCACCATTATTTAGGTTAGTCACAGTGGCTTGTAGGCCATTAGGCGTTTGTACTGTTGTGCCTTCGTCTGCTAACTGCTGCCTTGAACGCAAAAAAATATTGTCCGGACGCGGCTGCTCTTGCTGAATTAATCTTTGCATTTCACCAAAGAGTAAGCTTTCAGCTTCTTCTCGTTCCATGACGGCATGGGTCATTTTTATATCCAACGTACTGGTACTCATTAACGTTACTGCAACCGCCATTATGGCGACTACCATGACCATCGCCATGATCAGTACTACACCCCGTTGCTTTACATTTCCCATGCTGAGCCTCCCATGTTGTACATTGATATTGTGGTTGAAAATACGGTACGTCTAATGGCATCGTTATAAGTCAACGTCCTTTTATTAGGGTCATTCCCTAATACGTAAGATCGCGACTGTACCCCAAAGTCAACATCCGGTTCTAGCACCCTTACCAATACAAACAGCTGTAGGGATAAGATGCCTCTTGTAGCGCCCCAGTCAGCATCGGACATATTTGTTGTATTTCTATATCTATCCACTCGGCCGTCAAAATTGGTATCTAAACCAAAAACAAAACGAATTTGTTCAACGCCTTCGATCACTAATTCATCCTTCATACCACCGTTTACATGTAGCCTTTGCCTTCTTAGAACGGGGATAGTAATAGTACGATTATTAATTACCTGCTGCTCTTCACTCACATAATATACATGGTGACTATATGGCCAAAGTGTCGCATTCACGCTTGGCATGTTGCCAACATTGCCACCTGCAATAAATTCGGCTTGCTCTTGTTGTGCAATAAAATAATACCTAGTTGATTGGATAGCACCTGCGTCTGGCACAAGACCTGTTACCTCTACAGGACTCCCTTCCAGAAACTTCACCTGTAACACTTCTGATTGTGGTCGAGCTTTAGTTATGCATCCCATTGCCGTTGCATTTGTTGTGAATGTTGCCCAAATAGGCCTGAAATTAGCAGGCTCATTGTTCGGAAAACTACCATTGTTTATCCCACCAGAGCAGTCACTTCCTGGGTTAGCTGGAGCGGCTTGATTATCATCCGTGAAACCTTGATCGTAAAAAGTCCCCCAAAAGCCAACTTGCTCGATATCCCGCCGCATAATGGAAAGCGCTAAACGTCCTTTTTCTTGTAGCTCTCCAATACTCATGGTGTCGTTGGTCGTCGCTTTCATACCGACATAAGTAGCAATGACGCCGCCTAATAACAATACGCCGATAAACATGGCGATCATGAGTTCTAACAATGTAAAACCTCGGATTTTGTTCACGGCTGACTCCTTAACAACACAAAAGTTTCCATTACGACTGCACGCCTTCTATCGTCTTCAACACCACACCCGGCTGCTGGATTATTTTCCAATGCAGTCATTGCCTGACGCCCTCGCCAAGTGACAATAACCTGCACATTTACCCCAGATGGAGTGGCACCTGAAGTTGGATTAATACACACAATCGCGTTATCCAACGAGCCTGTATTTTCCCTTGCTCTTATCGCTTGACGCCAATTAGCAATATCTGTTTTCGCAAGCGTTTCTGCACTACAGCGCTGTGTATAACACGTGGTGTTTGCCTGTACGTCTTCGGTACTATTAAAGTCAACATCGTAAAGTGTGGTTATATTTGCCGCATCATTTGTTCTTATTCTGTGCATGATGTCACTGGCAAGCTCTACCGCAGCGGCTCGCTGCATAGAATCAAAACTTGCTTGTTTAGCTTTTGCTTGTAATGCCACAGCACCAAGCAGTCCAAAGCTTAAAATCATAAACGCAATAAGCACTTCTAACAGTGTGAAGCCATGTTGCTTTAGCGAAGTATGCATATCTCAACCAGAATTCAATTGTCCTAGCTTCAGTGTAAGCCGTCGTCTTTGAAACTCAATACGGGATAGTATGAAAGGTCTATTGAGGCGATAAACGGTTTATTCACCGCTTAACACTCAAAATAATATTTTTAGTTGGGTGTAAGCTCTACGGCTAACTTCATAGCGATTGGGCAGCGACTTGAGGCAAACGTAGTGCTTTTGTTCATGTAGTTCTAAAGCAGAAATTTCTGTTCGCTTAACTAATGTACTGCGATGGATTTGAATAAAATGTGTTGGAAACTTATCTAACAGTGACTTGAGTGACATGTCAATTAGTGCTTGTAGGCCGGAATTCAAGGTTACTCGCGTATATTTTTCATCCGCCTCGGCAACAATAACATCCGAAACCTGAACGTAACGCAACTCACTGCCAACATAATAGCTTAGCGTCTCCATACTCGGAAAGATAGTAGTTAATAAAGCATCTAGCTTATCACTATCTAGTGGCTTCACTAGATAACCATTGGCGTGCAGTTCAAATGCTTCTAACGCATATTCCGGATGCGCTGTTAGAAACACGATTTTCATCCTCGGAAATTGCAGGCGTAATTGGCTCGCAAGCTCAACACCTGACTGACCAGGCATCGAAATATCAAGAAAAATTAGCTGCACAGACTCCTGCTTTAGTAGCGCTTCCACACTGTCAGCGCAATCAACTTCACCCATACAACGAAAGCCTACGTGCTTTTGCATTAATCGTTTAACGCGAGCTCTTGCCAACGGCTCATCATCCACAATAAGGTAAGATATTACTGTTTTCATAGCGGTAGCGAAAAACTGACGGTATAGCTATCTTGACTGGCTTCGGTTTTAAAATCAATGGGCTGATTATAGTGTAAAGCCAAGCGGCGTCTGATGTTACTTATCCCAATGCCATGCCCTTGGTGCGTCGGCTTTAATTTTGCATCATAGCTGTTAAAAATTACCACCGATAAGGTGCGTTTACTACAGTGAATATGAATACGAATATCCGCTCCATTTGGGTTTGGCTCTACCCCATGGCTAACCGCGTTCTCCACCAATGGCTGCAATATCAACGCAGGGATCAAAACATCTCCCAAGACATTGTCTAACTCCCACTCTACCCTCAAACGCTCTGCAAAGCGCCACTGCTCAAGTTCTAAATACGCTTTGCATAAAGATATTTCACTTTCCAGCGGAACAATATTTTGTGTGGACATCGCAGCGCGAGATAAATCGGCAAGGGCTAATGCTGACTTTTCTGCTGCAGTTGGATCGATATGAGTCAATTCGGCCACGGTATTGAGTGAGTTATATAAAAAGTGCGGCCGAATTCTCGCATGTAACGCTTCAAGTTCCGCTTGAGATAGCGCTTTCACCTTACGAATATTATCGGTAAAGATAGCTAAGAAATGCGCGAAAAGCGTGATAATGCAAAGACATATTGCGATGTTACGCCATAAGCTCAATTCAATTTTTGCCTCATCAATCCAACCGAGCAATGTAAAGCCATAGGGAAAAACCGTACTGGTGACAACAGTACAAAGCACGAAGACAGAAATGAGAATTCCAGCTTCAACTAAATCTGAGCGCTTCTCAACAGCGTGGCGCACAATCGCTATCACGGCAAGTGATAAAAAGGCAGTGAAATGAATAAATAAGCTAGTTAACCCAAGGGATTGCCAAAACGCAGTCGCGGAAATCAGCGTATATAAAAAGGCTAGGATTTGCGAGGCAACTAGCAATGCTAGCACACCTCGCTCACTCAATAGTGCAGACAACAACCTGATACGCGGTGTCATCGTGCTAACTCTCTTATCTGAGTTCTACAGGTACGGCAAACACGACATTTTCTTCTTGCCCAGGGTTCTCAACTACCGTTTCCCCACCAAGTTCTTTAAGTCGAGAGATAACCTGTTGAACCAGCACTTCAGGTGCAGATGCGCCGGCAGTTACACCTACTTTTGCAACCCCATCGAACCAAATTTCTTCGATGGAAGAGGCATCATCGATAAGAAACGCCTTGGTGCCCATTTTATCTGCAAGTTCTCTCAAGCGGTTAGAGTTCGAGCTATTTTTCGCCCCAACCACAAGCAATAAATCAACTTTGTCAGCTAAGTCGCGAACTGCATCTTGACGGTTTTGCGTGGCATAACAGATATCATCTTTACGTGGACCACTGATATTCGGAAACTTGCTACGCAGTGCGTCAATTACATCGGCAGTGTCATCTACCGATAATGTTGTTTGACTGCAATAGAACACATTGTCAGCATCTTTCACTTCGAGTGCTACTACATCCTCTGGTTTTTCAACGAGATAAATACCACCATTCGGATTGTCATACTGACCCATAGTACCCTCAACTTCAGGGTGGCCGTGATGCCCAATCAAAATACACTCAGTACCTCTGCGGCTAGCACGCGTCACTTCCATATGCACCTTTGTCACTAACGGACAAGTCGCATCAAAGACTTTTAACTCTCGGCGCTTCGCTTCATTACGTACTTGCTGAGAAACACCATGCGCGCTGAAAATAACAATACTGTCGTCTGGCACTTCATTTAGCTCTTCAACGAATACCGCACCACGAGACTTCAGACCATCAACAACATATTTGTTATGAACAACTTCATGGCGAACGTAAATAGGCGCTTCGAAAATATCGAGTGCACGCTCAACAATGCTGATCGCTCTATCTACACCTGCACAGAATCCTCTCGGGTTTGCCAGCAAGATATCCATTAGTTATTTACCTCAAGAATTTCAACTTCAAACGTTACTTTTTGGCCTGCAAGCGGGTGATTGAAATCGACAGTTACCGAGTCGCCGGCTACTTCTCGGATCAATCCAGGTAAGTCAGTACCATCAGGTTGCGTAAATGCAATGATGCTACCTACTTGAGCGGGGGTTTCTGCACCAAACTTGCTTCTATCAACATAATAGATGTTATCAGGGTTTGGTTGTCCAAACGCGTCTTCTGGCTCTAGCTCAAAAGATTTTTCATCGCCTGCTTTTAACCCAAGCAAACACTTTTCAAAATTTTCCGTCAGGCTGCCATCACCCATAAATAGCTTAGCGGGTTTATTATGAACTTTGGTAGAATCTGCTGCTGAACCGTCTGATAACTTGATTGAAAAATGGAACAAGACTTCAGACTTTGCTCCAATTAGTTGCTCACTCACGCATTTTTCTCCTGTGGTTTATCGCCACTGGTAAAGGCATCGAAAATTAATAGTGCAGCACCGCCGACAATCGCCATGTCTGCCACATTAAACGCTGGATAATGCCAATCCTGATAATAGAAATGTAGGAAGTCAATCACGTAACCATGAATGATACGGTCGTATAAATTTCCTACAGCACCACCTAATACCATTGCATAGGCTAATCCCAACTTCCAATTTGATGCCGGCAATTTACGTAGCCAGAAAATCAGTAAAGTGCTAATCGCCACGGCGATACCACTTAAAAAGTAACGCTGCCAGCCACCTGCTTCACTTAGGAAGCTAAAAGCCGCACCATAGTTATGCATATAGGTGAGATTGAAAATAGGCAAAATATCAATGGACTCATAGAGTTCCATTTCAGCCATAACCAGTGCTTTGGTGAAGTAGTCTACTGCAAAAAGCAGTAGACTAAGCCACAACCACACCAGACCACTTTTCTGTGTAGTTTGTGTCACGTTTTACTCCTAGGCGAATTGACGCTGCTCGCCGTCACCTTCAACGTTACTAATACAACGGCCACAGATGTCTGCATGTTGCTCATCCGTACCTACGTCGTCGGTATAGTGCCAACAACGATCACACTTTTTAGCCGATGTTGCCGCTACACGAATGTATAAACCATCAATTTCTGATGAAATTGCGTTTTCTGGTTTGCTGTTAACTACTTCTACCGTTGCCTTCGAAGTCAGTAATACGAAGCGTAATTCGTCACCAATGGCATTGAGCTGCTCAGCTAAGTCACCGCCTGTATATAGCGTTACTTCAGCCTGTAGCGTCGCACCGATCACTTCTTCTTTACGTGCATTCTCAAGTACACGGTTTACTTCATCACGTACCGCGAGTAAGTTCTGCCAGTACTCGTTATTCAACGAGCCTTCTGTCGCCCCTTCAATTGCATCATACCAAGTATCCGTGAATACAAATTGGCCACGCTCACCTGGTAATACTTCCCAGATTTCTTGTGCAGTAAAGCTCATGATTGGCGCCATCCAACGTGTCATTGCTTCGGCGATATGATAAAGCGCTGATTGACAAGAACGACGGGCATGGCTATCACTTTTCGCGGTGTACTGACGGTCTTTGATCACGTCTAAATAGAACGAGCCCAATTCACCAGTACAGAAATTCATAAGCTTTTGTGTTACTTGAAGCATTTGGTACTTGTCGTACGCTGTTTTGATCTCAGTTTGTAGCTGCGCAGCACGCGCAACAATCCAGCGATCTAGCTCAACCATATCTTCAATTGCTACTAAATCCGTTTTTGGATCAAAGCCGCTTAGGTTCGCAAGTAGGTAACGACTTGTGTTACGAATACGACGATAACGGTCAGCTGAGCGCTTAAAGATTTCATCAGACACGGTCATTTCAGCCGTATAATCAGTAGAAGCTACCCATAAACGTAAAATATCTGCACCTAGCTTGTTCATGATGTCTTGCGGCGAGATCACGTTGCCTAATGACTTAGACATCTTATGGCCTTTTTCATCGACCGTGAAGCCGTGCGTTAACACTTGCTTATATGGTGCATGGCCGTTGATAGCAACTGAAGTCATCATTGATGACATAAACCAACCACGGTGCTGATCTGAGCCTTCAAGGTAAAGATCTGCAGGACCTGTTAATTCTTCACGCGCATCAACAACACACGCATGTGTTACACCTGAGTCAAACCATACGTCTAGTGTATCTTGTACTTTTACGTACTGTTGAGCATCTGCTTCACTTAACAGCACGCTAGGCTCTAAGTCATACCACGCCTGAATACCCTTTTCTTCCACTAATTTAGCAACGGCTTCAATAAGGGCTTCCGTTTCAGGATGTAGGCTGCCAGTGTCTTTATCGACAAATAACGCGATTGGTACACCCCAAGTACGCTGACGTGAAATACACCAGTCAGGGCGACCTTCAACCATGTTTGCGATGCGGCTTTCACCCCACTCTGGTAACCATTCTGTCTTTTTGATTTCATTAAGTGAATCAGCACGTAGGTTAGCCTGATCCATGCTGACGAACCATTGTGGCGTCGCGCGGAAAATAATAGGAGTTTTGTGACGCCAGCAATGTGGATAACTATGCGTTAATGCCTTATGGCGGAACAACACACCTTTCTCAGTTAATAACTCAATGATGCTGTCGTTTGCTTTAAATACGTGCTGACCTGCAAAAATCGGTGTATCTGGTAGATAAACACCATTTGCACCAACCGGGTTTGCAACTTCTAGACCGTAAGCCTGACCCGCTGCAAAGTCTTCTTGACCGTGACCAGGTGCTGTGTGAACGATACCAGTACCTGAGTCTGTTGTTACGTGCTCACCTAAAATAACAGGCACATCGAAATCTAAGAATGGGTGTGCAACGCGCAGATTCTCAAGCGCAGCGCCTTTCGCGTAACCTAGTACGTGGAAGTGCTTGAATCCAAAACGATCAACAGCGTCTTTGACTAATTCAGAACCAAGCACAATACGCTGCTCTTGACCTTCGTCTTCAATTTGTACCAGTGCATACTCTAGCGCACCGTGTACTGCCACAGCGCGGTTTGCAGGCAATGTCCAAGGCGTTGTAGTCCAAATTGCGGTACTTACTTCACCTTTGCCTTCATGGCCTTCGGCCAAGCCAAATGCACTAATGATTGCAGCTTGATCAGCAAACACAAATTTTACGTCGATTGCTGGCGATTGTTTGTCTTGGTATTCAACTTCTGCTTCTGCAAGTGCTGAACCACAATCCGTACACCAGTGAACTGGCTTTGCACCTTTGTGCAGGTGACCATTTTTGATAATACGACCAAGCACACGAATAGCATTGGCTTCAAAATCAAAGTTCATGGTTAAGTATGGCTTATTCCAGTCACCTAACACACCAAGGCGTTTGAAATCTGTTTTTTGGCCATCAACTTGCTTTTTAGCATAGTCGCGGCACTTTTCACGGAATTCAGCAGCCGATACTTTCTTACCTGGTTTGCCTACTTTCTTTTCCACTTGTAGCTCAATTGGAAGACCATGACAGTCCCAACCAGGTACATAAGGCGCATCAAAATCAGAAAGCGTTTTTGACTTAATAATAATATCTTTTAGGATTTTGTTTACTGAGTGACCTAGGTGAATATCACCATTTGCATACGGAGGACCGTCATGCAAAATAAATGGCTTTTTACCTTTTTTCGCAATGCGAATTTGACCGTATAGGTCTTCTTCATACCATTTTTTCAGCATCTTTGGTTCGCGTTGCGCCAAATTACCACGCATCGGAAACTCAGTTTCCGGTAGATTTAAAGTATGTTTGTAGTCGCTCATTTATCCTACTTTCCGTATCGGCTACGTTAAAGAAAAACACTGTTTTGCATTGCTAACATCACGACTGATTTGTTCTGTTAACTGCGACAATGTTTCGAATTTTTGCTCATCGCGAAGCTTTTCAATTAGCTCCACTTTCATAAACTGACCGTAGATGGTCTCATTAAAATTAAACAGATGCACCTCTAAAAGGGCTTTCGTTCCGTTTAGGGTTGGCTTAGTGCCAACATTCGCTACGCCATAATGTGTTTTGTGATTCACAGTCGCTTTGACCGCATACACACCGCGCACAGGGCTCACTTGGCGTTTTAAGGCAATATTTGCAGTATGGAAACCAAGCTCTCTGCCTTTCTTCCAACCGTGAATAACACGGCCCGAAATGGCATAGGTATGGCCCAACATATCATGTGCTTGACGTAAATCACCAGCCGCAAGTGCCGTGCGGATCAACGTGCTACTTACACGACAATCTTGCTTGCGAAAACTTGCCGTGTCTTTTACTTGCATACCTAGCGGTTCGCCCACTCGTTTTAGCATTGCAAAATCACCAGCACGTTCACGGCCAAAACGAAAGTCATCGCCGACCGTGAGCGCCTTGGTTCCAAGCTTTGTCACTAGGACTTCTTTGATAAATTGCTCTGCATCTTGCGAGGCAAATTTGCGATTAAAGTTGACGCAAATGACTCGCTCTATGCCAAGCTCTTGCAACAGGACTAGCTTATCACGTAATCGCGTCAGCCTAGCTGGTGCTTTATCTTTGGCAAAAAACTCCAAGGGCTGCGGCTCAAATAACATCACTGTGCTTGGAAGTTGATAGTGTTTTGCGTCGCTAATCAGCCCCTTCAAAACCTCTACATGTCCAAGATGAACCCCGTCAAAGTTTCCAATCGTCAACACACAACCAAAATGATGTGGTCGAATATTATGGATCCCTCGGATTAGTTGCATAGTGCCGTGCCTTTGTGCAGCAAATATCAAAGAGCCCGATTATACCCAAGTTGCTTAAAAATGCGAATCAAGCATCTCGGATTGTGCTCAATCTTACCCCTAGTATAAATAGTAAACTAAAATAGCTCACCATCGCAGTTACTAATAATCCGCAAAGTAATAGCACTTGCTCCATCAGTCCCCACTCTAGCCATTCAAAACGTGCGCCGAGAAAGTATACACATACAGCCATCACGACCGCTGCAACAAAGCATTTGGCAGTAAAACCAAGAGAAAATGCGCTTAGCTGATACACACCTTGATGTGACAGCTGACGATAAAGTAAAAACGCATTACAAGACGCTGATAATGAAGTTGCCAATGCAAGGCCTAGATAACCAATAAAAGGCGCTAAGATAAGATTGAAAACCATATTGAGTGCCATAGTAATAATACCAATTCGAACAGGCGTTTTAGTATCTTGTCTCGCGTAAAAGCCCGGTGCCAGTACTTTAATCAACATAAAGCTTAATAAGCCAACGGAATATGCAGCAACACCTAAGCTGACTTTTTCTATATTGTCTGCATTTTGAGAAACAAACTCACCATGGCCAAATAATACTGAAATGATAAGTGGGCTTGTCACCATCAGCCCTAGCATCGCTGGTAATCCCAAGAAGATGACAAAACGGACACCCCAATCTAGAGTTTTCTGAAAATCTTCACTTTTTTCTCCTGCGTGTAATTTAGAAAGTGCAGGCAGTATCACGGTCGCAATACCGATACCAAATAGACCGAGTGGAAATTCAATTAATCTGTCTGAATAATAAAGCCAAGCAATCGATCCCGTCACGAGAAAAGAGGCAATGACGGTGTCCAGTAGTAAGTTAATTTGGCTAACAGAAACACCAAATAATGCAGGGATCATTAATGTTCTGACTTTGGTTATTTCAGGGCTTCGCCATGCAAATTGAGGGCGACTCAAGACTTTTAAGCGCAGCAAGAATGGGATCTGGAATAATAGTTGAACAATTCCACCAATAAATACACCGAGTGCTAGAGCGTACGCACCTTGTGCAAACTTATCATGGAGAAAAATAGCGCAGCCAATAATCGACACGTTGAGTAAAACTGGCGTAAAGGCCGCTGCAGCAAAGCGATTATAAACATTCAGTACCGCCCCACTAAGTGCAACTAATGAAACAAAAAATAAGTAAGGAAAAGTGAGCTTTAATAGTGCGCTTGCAAGCACAAACTTTTCGGCATCTGCACCACCTTGCCACCAGTCGAGAAACCAGCTTGTGCCAAATAATGCGGCGATCACAGGCGAGCCTATCACCCCTAAAATAGTAACAATAAGTAATACGGTCCCGAGTGTCCCAGCGGCTTGTGCAACGAATAATCTTACTCTATCGTCTCCATGCTTTTCTTTAATTTCTGAAAGTACAGGAACAAACGCCTGAGCAAACGCGCCTTCTGCAAATAACCTACGTAAAAAATTAGGGATCCGGTTGGCGAATAAAAAGACATCGGCGGCCAATCCTGCGCCTAATAGGTTTGCCACGACGGCATCTCGAACTAGCCCCAGAACCCGCGAAATCATAGTCATGGCACTGACAATCATACCCGATTTAAATAACCCTTTTGCCACCTTAACTCCTAAATTCAGTGAATCGCGGCAGATTATGCCACAGTCGTTGTGCATTTAGCACTAGGCGTGCCCTGTCAGCTTTGATACAATACGCGCCATTAACCTTGGTAGGCCTGTTTCACCTTGTGAAATTTGACTGTTTACTTTGGTTCAGACCTGAGATTTTCAAGGCACTTTGTGAAGCTATGCTTTGCAAATTATTAGTGCAACTTGGGATATTACGGGTTTACTTGCCTGCTATAAAAGTAAAAATGTCGCATAGCAACGTTTTGATTTGTACAGGTTAAGAATTGAGAATAGCCCAAGTCGAGTCTTGGGTGTTGAACATTAGGCCGCGCTTGTTAATTTATATTGACTTTTGCGATTAAAACAGGCATATTCCTCGGCCTTTAAATTAAGCTTATTTTAAGATTGTTAGGAGCAAACCTTGGCTAACATCAAGTCTGCAAAAAAACGCGCTATCACTAGCGAAAAGCGTCGTAAGCACAACGCAAGCCGTCGTTCAATGATGCGTACATACTTCAAAAAAGTAATCGCTGCAATTGAAGCTGGTGATAAAGAAGCTGCAACTCAAGCATTCGCTGTTGCTGCACCTATCCTAGACCGTTACGCAACTAAAGGTCTAATCCACAAAAACAAAGCTGCTCGTCATAAGAGCCGTTTAGTTGCTAAGATCAAAGCACTTTAATTTGTTGCTGGATTGAAAAAACCGACATTATGTCGGTTTTTTTATGTCTGTAATTTATATACTTTGGTATCAAAAGATAAAATCAGTGCAGTTTTAAACCAATTCTAAATCTGGGTAAAACTTCTTCAGCATAGCCGCGATTTTCTTTGGCGAAAATGGCTTAACAACAAAACCTTTAGCACCGCGCTCAATAGCATCTTTAACATTGTCTACCGTTGAGTGTGCCGACACCATAACGACATTAATATTCGGGTTTATTTCATTTAGGGTTGCAATTAACTCTTTACCATCACCATCGGGCAGCTCAATATCTAAAAAGACAATATCAAAATGTTGCTCTTCACATGACTTTACACACTGCGTTGCAGTGGAGGCTTCTCTTACATGATCAATGCCTAAGTGCATTAAGGTTTGATGTAAAAAGCTGCGAACTGTCCCTACATCATCGACGATTAAAATAGAGATATTTTGATCCATAGTCCTTTCCCGTAGGCTGTAGTGTAAAAATAAGCTATTATACTTAGCATAGAAGCATTATAGAGACCTGCAACTAAAAGGCTACTTAAAGCATGGCAAAACCATCAAAAAAACAATCGCTTTTAGGTCAAGTACAGTCCAACCAAAAGAAACGCACTAGTACAACAAAAAACCGTCGACCATCGCCACAACAAATTGCAGCGATGAAGGCTCAGCAAACCGCACAAGCACAGCAAGCACAAACTGCTACAGATAATGATAGACCTAAGGGAAAAGGTAAGTGGATAACTCTTGCAGTCATTGGAATACTATTTGTTGTCTTGCCAAAACCACAACTGATTACTTATGAGAAATTAGGACTTGTGGCTAGTAGTGTATATTGGCCGGGTCTTCCTGGTATTGATCCTGTGCTATTTGACTCAAATTTACATCCAAAGCCAGCGCTTGAGCGCAATACACTATACCTATGCCACGATTTGAAAAACCCAGACACCTGTCAAAAATATCAAATAATCAAACAAGAAGGCTTTATAGCGGCCATGATGGAGTTAATAAGCGGTTAGAACTTCACTAAAAATGCCTCATTATTGAGGCATTTTACTTTGTTAGGCAGATTAGTTAATTACAGCCACGCCAGCTACATGCTGAAGTACAAATTTTAGTACAGTTATCTGTAATCGGATCCTTTACCACACCTGTTCCACCTCCAATGTGAGGCGTTTGTGCTTTTGGAATTTGCTTATCAGTCGATAGGTTTTTTAATTTTGCAACTTTAAGTGATAATTTTCTCACAATAATATCCTTTTACGTTTCCCTTAGCCAACCTAAGGCCCCATTAAAGTAACAGAACAAACAAAAAGTTAAAACCCTTAGTTAACCATTAAAAATAATCTAGAGCTACACAATATCACCGTGAATCAACGAACTTCGGCTCTGTCGTAGTATAATTAATGAAAAGCGCGAGCCTTAATTGTCATCGCTGCTAGTAACTCACTTCTATCGATTAACCTACCAGCAATAACATGTACCACTTCCCCTTCCTTCTCTACTATGCCTTTTATTTCTAATAGCTGAGCCCCCATATAGGCTTGCTTTTGTGCTCGAGCAGTACCAGACCACACAATTACATTGATGTTGCCTGTTTCGTCTTCCAAAGTAAAAAAGGTCACGCCTTTTGCGGTACCTGGGGCTTGCTTTCCTGTTACCAGCCCTATCACTGTTACTAACGATTTATGCGGTCGATAAAGCAGTTCATTAGCCTTAACCGTTCGGTCTATAAGCTTTGCTTGCTCAAGTTGCTTGATTGGGTGAGTGCGTAAAGAGACCTTAGTGCTATTATAATCTTCCTGTAAGTTTTCGAACTCTGTGGCGCTAAAGTGACTATATTGCGACTCTTTCTCTTCAATATCACTGAATAGTGGCAAGGTTTTACTGTGATCTGCAAGCGACCACCTAGCAGCATAACGGCTATCCACAAAGTGATGTAAAGCATCTGCGGAAATCAACTTTTCAATAGTACTGTTGGTAATACCAGCTTGTTGTAACTGCACGATTTTACCAAACCCCTCTTGAGGTCTGCATTGTAATAATTGCAGTGCTTCTTCTTCACTTAACCCTTTTATAAGCCGAAGTCCTAAACGGATCGCAAACGTTGTTTGTCTTGGCTCTTGTACGACTTGATGTTCGTAATCGGACTGGTTAACACAGATAGGTAAAATGCTAACCTTATGCCTTGATGCATCTTGCAACAGCTGTGAAGCCGAATAAAACCCCATTGGTAAACTATTAAGTAGAGCGGTATAAAACATTGCGGGGTAGTAGTATTTCAACCACGCAGAGGCATAAGCCAGCACAGCAAAAGAAGCTGAGTGGCTTTCAGGAAAGCCATATTCACCAAAACCGCAGATCTGCTCAAAAATCCGCTCAGCAAACTGTGCTTCATAGCCCCGCTCTAGCATGCCTCGAATGAGCTTTTCTTTAAACTGCATCAGCTCTCCGGTTTTCTTCCATGATGCCATGGCTCGGCGTAGGCTATCCGCTTCTCCCCCAGTGAACCCAGCTGCAACCATCGCCAGTTTTATCACTTGTTCTTGGAAAATGGGAACTCCCATGGTCCTCTCTAATACCGATTTAACCGCTCCTGATGGATAGCTTACTTGCTCTTCACCATCCCGTCGCTTTAAAAATGGATGCACCATATCCCCTTGAATAGGGCCGGGACGTACAATTGCTATTTGGATCACTAAGTCGTAGTAACTCGCGGGTTTCAGCCTTGGCAACATACTCATTTGTGCACGAGATTCTACTTGAAACACGCCAACACTATCCCCTTTTTGCAACATCTTATAGACCAAAGGGTCGTCTTGCATACGAGTCAACTGGGCAAGATCCAGGTTTCGCTTCGTATGCGCTGCAATATAGCCAAAACACTTACGGATAGCGCTTAGCATACCCAAGGCCAAGATATCGACTTTGAGTAACTTAAGGGTTTCAAGGTCATCTTTATCCCATTGAATAATGGTGCGCTCTGGCATAGCTGCATTTTCTACGGGCACTAATTCATGTAATGGACTTTCTGAGATAACAAAACCACCAACATGCTGCGATAAATGCTTTGGAAACCCCATAATGTCATTAACCAACTGAATAAAGTGCTGACCTTTTAATGAGTTTGGCTCTAACCCTAGCTCCACTAATTGGGCCTGCCAGTTAAGTCCTTTATCACGGCGGTTGAGATGCTTAATAAAGTACTCTATTTGTGCCATTTCAATGCCCAAGGCTTTGCCAACATCACGCATGGCACTTTTTAAACGATACGTAATCACCGTTGCTGCTAATGCTGCGCGTTTACGGCCATATTTTTTGTAGATATATTGGATCACCTCTTCACGACGTTGGTGTTCAAAATCTACATCTATATCGGGTGGCTCATTACGCTCTTTACTAATAAAACGCTCGAACAATACGCCCACTTGTCGAGGGTCAACCGCGGTTATCTCTAAGCAGTAGCAGACCACGGAATTAGCGGCTGATCCTCGTCCTTGATACAAGATTTGATGCTGTTTGGCATACATCACAATGTCATGAATAGTGATAAAGAAAAACGGATAATCAAGCGCTTCAATAAGCGCTAGCTCTTTATCAATAATGGCTTCTATATCTGGCGGCACGCCATCAGAAAAGCGAACTTGTTTACCCTTTTCGACCAACGCACGTAAATAAGCCATTGGAGTAAAGCCCCTAGGCACTAGCTCCTGAGGATATTGATAATGCAATGAGTCTAAATTAAATACGCACCGCTTCGCGATATTGGTACTTTCTTCAAGAAAGGTAGGTGAAAACAACTTATTAAGCTTAGAGATAGATCTAAGTGCAGACTCGCTATTGCAAATCATTTTCTCAGGGATCTCGCTTATCACACGATTCTGTCGAATGGCGGTCAGTGTGTGCTGTAGCGCAAGCCTAGATGAACAGTGCATAAGCACCCCACCAACAGCGCAAATAGGTATTTGGTACGCTTTTGACAGTTTTACACAATGGGTAAAGTAATGTACATCTTCTGCACTCAAGTTACGTCGGTAGCCAATCCATATTCTATTTTGGTGGTATTTACACAGCCATTGCAATGATTGAACATCTTGACTGTTCCCCTTTGGCAACCACAACAATAAGACATGCTTAAGCGACATAATATCCCACTCACTAAGCTGATATTGTCCCTTCTCCGTTCGCTGGCGAGCATTACTGATCACTCGACATAACTCTGTATAAGCGAGCTGGCAAGGACAAAGAGCAACCAATTCAATATTGTTGTACTTCAGCAAACTCCCAACTATCAGTTTTATCTTGAGTTTATGATCACGAATGTAAGCATGGGCACGGACAATACCAGCCAAAGAGCATTCGTCAGTAATGGCTATTGCGCTATAACCTAAAAAATCTGCTTGTTTAACCAACTCTTCTGGTCGCGATGCGCCAGTCAAAAATGAAAAGTTGCTCTGGCAAAAAAGCTCGGCATAAGACATTAGCTAAATACTCCATGAATATACCAATGATTATTTTGCTCTCGAAATACCCATAACCGCTGCGCTTGTTCATTTTGCACAATAAAATAATCTCGCTGGACCGGCTCACCGTCCCACCACCCTGAAGCGATACGCTCTGGACCAGAAATAATATTGACTCTTTCACATAAAGGCTGTGGCTTCGGAAATAGAATGGTAGGTCTTAATTTACTCTTGAGTGTCGTGAAATGCGGCTCGTGGCTATAAGAGCTGGCCTTTTCAGGACGAGGATCGCCTGTAAGTTGTAGATATTGCACAGCCTGCTCACCGAGCTTAGCACATAGAATAGCCCGCAGCCCTTGCGCAGACATCGCACTTTGCTGCGTTGAGAAGAGATCTTTTATTGTGGCATGCTGCGTTTCTAGTGCATCAGCTTTGAGTGAAACACTTTGTACGGGTGCATCTAAGGTTATGGATTCTAGCTTGAGGTTTAACAGGCGCAGCCAATTTTCTGCCTTGTATTCAGGCTCCGCGCTGTTTAATGTGATCTCTAAGGCCTCTTTATCTCGAAGTGCTAAGGTAAAATAAAGCGTTCGAGTTACTAAGTTACGTTGCTGTAGGAATAATGCTAAACGCGATAGCAAATGCTCGATTGGCTTTTCTAACCAAGCCATTACCTCGACTTCGAAAAGTAAAGGTGCAGTAAGCTCAAAGGTTTCCGCAGGTTGGTAATAGTTAAGAGTTTCCTTTAGTTTTCCAAACAAGCTGCCTACATAATGTACGAGCTCAGTATCAAAACGTTTAGCCAGCTCACTGAGTGCAAACTGCTCTAACTGCGCCACGTTTTTAACTCCGGTGCGAGCAAGCAGCTCAACCACCCGACTGTCTAGACTTGTACGTGTTAGCCCTATCTTCCCCAAGTAATGACGCTTTTGGCAAGGCGTTAGCACAAGCACATTGCAATGCTCTCGCGCCAAGAGTTTAGCCATTATTGTGGACTCACCCATGCCGTAAGAATAACTCTTGCCAAGTTGCGCTAATTGTTCTGATATTACTTGCCAGTAACTTGGCAAATCATGATAGAGCGACAGCATAGAATCGACTTTAAGCACAAGGCCATTAGGTTCATCGATTACAATATCTGCACTTACTTGGTAAAGCATATTGGCAATTTCTAATAGCTGTTGTCTTTCTAGAAGGTCGTCGTAGGGTAAAACATGAAGCTGTGTACACAATGCACAAGCAGTCCCAAGGCCCATTCCTATTTTTATACCTCGCTGCTGCGCTGCATCATTTAGCTGCACTATCTGGTTTTTTCGGCCATCAATAATAACAACGGGTGTAACAAAATCATCGGAAACCGTTTGCTTTGTCATTCCCTCTAGTTGCAGCATAGGAAAATAGAGATATAACCACATAACTAGCTCGTTAAACGCCGCTCATAGCCCGAAAATGCAACTATATTATCGCTAACATGAGGTAGATTTGGCTTTTCAAGCTCGGGCCAATAGTGGGGATTCTCTAGTTTAAGACTGCGATGTGCAAAGTACCCCTTGTGCTTCTTTACCATCACATCCAAGCCGCTGTGCTGTGCTTGTAAAACCACTGAAAGTGTAAATGGTAAAGTCTGGGCGTACTGCGCTTGATACAAAGCAAATAACCTACAACCTCCCGCCTGTGCACCTAACTGCAAACGCTTTACAGCAGCAATAGAAAGCGCTTCGTGCCAAAGTACAAGCGTACTACACGCACCACTTTTTGCACATTGTTCCGCAGCCCACAGCGCTTCTTTTTCACTTGGTGGCTGCAATATCATAAACTCACTCAGATCTAACGATAAATAATGCAATGCCGCGGCATGTATTTGCCCTGGAGGATTAATTAATACCTTCAAACGGTTATCATCCACAAAATGGGGCAATATCAACCTTAATTCTCCTATTCCCATTGCAGTTTTCACACCAATCACACCTTGTTGCGGCCAACCACCGCACAGCAAATCGTCAAGTGCAGCAAAGCGAGTACTGACGACATCATGCTGCACGGTCTGTCCACGTCCACGCCAAAGCAGGTTTTTACGCTCAAGAAGATCTATATAATTCGCCATATATCACCAAATACTGTTTATACATACAGTATATTTAAATAAAGGCAGATCGCAAGTAGATCGCTAGAAAAGAGGCGAGTTAAAAATAACCATAGTTTGCGCTTTAAGTTAATCGTGTTTTGCTTAGAAGAAATGAGACGTAAAACAATGAGTGTGGCGCGCAGGTAATCGTCTTTTGACCTAGCAGAATGCTACCCACTTAGGCAACAGCTAACCAACTGAGCTACCACTTTGCCACAACAGGCAAAGTTATATCGACATTATTATAAGCTTATGTTGAGAAATGAGTTACTGGACTGTGATGATAAGGGAAAGACTAAAGCAAATAAGCTATTTGATTTTGCTCAAGGAAGCTTGTTTAGAAGAAAGTGCAAACTGGCCCAGTGGACGGGACTCGAATCGAAGCGTCGAACCGCCGCAGCCCCCGGCGTGACAGACCGCTTTCTCTAAGGCAACAGCTAACCACTGAACTACCACTTTGCTGCAACGGGCAAAGTTATAACGACATTATTATAAGCTTATGTTGAAAAATAAGTGACTTGATAGTGATGATAAGGGAAAGACTAACGTAAACGAGATTTTAGATTTTAGATTTTAGATTTTAGATTTTAGATTTTAGATTTTAGATTTTAGTCAAAGAAGCTTGCTTAGAAGAGAAAATGCAAACTGGCGGAGTGGACGGGACTCGAACCCGCGACCCCCGGCGTGACAGGCCGGTATTCTAACCAACTGAACTACCACTCC